>NZ_JAITJM010000065.1:0-25219 GCF_031278955.1 Candidatus Endomicrobiellum cubanum
GTGCAGTTAATTTTACAAAGAAACCATTCTTTATATATACAATCACATATAACAATCAATATCCTCATCTATTTCTATTAAATATCTACCTCTCTACAAAACATAATATACATTATAGGACATTTTTAGTATCTGACTTGACTGGTAAAAGGGAAAAAAGAAGTTTGTGGGAGAACCTTAATGGACAAGTCAGGTGTTATGATTAATGAAATTCATAAAGAATAAAACATTTTTTGGAATAAACTGTGTAGATAATCTTTCTAATATTTTAAAGAAAGAGAAGGTGAGATATGCTCTTATTTTTACAGCAAAAAAATCGTTTAAATTAGTAGAGCCTATTTTAAAAAAGCAAATTTATCGTATAGACTCTTTTTTTTATAATGACTTTAGCACTACCCCAAAGGAAAATGAAATAAAACTGGCGATTTCAGCACTAAGTGATAAAAGTTTTGATGTTATTATTGCTATTGGAGGGGGTAGTGTTATAGATTTTGCCAAGCTTTTTAAATTTTATACTAATAGCTTAAAAAAGTTAATAGCCATACCAACAACAATCGGTACTGGCTCTGAAGCGACAAAATTTGCGGTTTTATATGTTAACGGAGAAAAGGTATCTGTAGAGGACGAAAATATTTTGCCTGATTACAGTATAGTTGATAGTCAATTTGCACAAAGTATTCCAAAGTATATTAAAGGATGTGGAGCATTAGATGCATATTGCCAAGCAATAGAATCTTATTGGTCAGTAAAATCTACACCGGAAAGTATTATTTATTCTCAAAGAGCTATTAAACTTTGCAAAGAGAATCTCATTGGTTATGTTAATAACATAGAGCTAAAATATTCTGAAAGAATGGCTCTAGCTTCTAACTTATCAGGCAAAGCAATAAATATTTCAAAGACTACAGCAGCACATGCTCTTTCTTACAAAATAACAAGTTTATACGGATTGCCTCATGGGCACGCTGTTTCTTTGAGTATAGCAGGTTTAATGGAATTGCATTTACATACAAATTCTAAAAACTGTAATGATATACGAGGAAATCAATTTGTTATAAACCAAATGATTAAACTATATAAATTAATTGGAATTTCTGATGCCCGTGAATATTTTAAGAAACTTTTTGAAGATATAGGGATAGAATATAATTTAAACAAATTGGGAATTTTAGATATTGATTCAATAATAAATTCTGTAAATAAAGGTAGACTTAAAAATAATCCTAGAATTTTATCATATGAGGATATGAAGACTTGTTTAAACAAATGGAATTAGTAAAAGTTAAAGGAGATTAAAAATGAAGATATATATAGGTATGAGTGCAGATTTGCTACATCATGGGCATTTGAATATCATAGAAGAAGCAAGAAAGCTAGGAGGGGAGATAATAATTGGATTATTGACTGATAAAGCCATATCAAGTTACAAAAGACTGCCTTTTATGACTTGGAAAGAACGAAAAAAAATAATAGAAAATATTAAGGGGATTAGCAAAGTCATTGCTCAAGAAACTCTTGATTATACAGATAATTTAAAAAAGATAAAACCTGATTTTGTATTACATGGAGATGACTGGAAGGAAGGAAGGCAGTCTCTGGTAAGACAAAATGTTATAGATATTTTGTCTGCATGGGGAGGTAAGCTTATAGAAATTCCATATACTAAAGGAATTTCTAGTACATACTTAAACAACGTACTCAAAGAAGTTGGCACTACCCCTGAAATAAGACTAGGAAGACTCAGAAGACTTATTAAAAATAAAAAAATTGTAAAATTTTTAGAAGCGCATAATGGGTTAAGTAGTTTAGTTGTAGAAAACTTTTATATAGAGCAAAATAATCACAGGATTGAATTTGACGGAATATGGATATCGTCATTAACTCAAAGTGCTGCAAAAGCAAAACCTGATACAGGATATCTTGATACAACAACTAGAATTGAAGGATTACAAGATATTTTAGATGTTACAACAAAGCCTATTATTTTTGATGCTGATAACGGTAGACATATAGAACATTTTGTCTTTACAGTAAAAACATTAGAAAGACTGGGTATTTCTGCTGTTATTATAGAGGATAAAATTGGATTAAAAAAAAATTCTTTATTTGGAATAGAAGTTAAGCAAGAACAAGATACTAAAGAAATGTTTGCATTAAAAATTAATGCAGGAAAAAAAGCACAAGTAACACAAAACTTTATGATAATAGCTAGGATTGAAAGTTTAATATTAGAGCAGGGCATTGACGATGCTATTTTAAGGGCAACAACATATATAGATGCTGGCGCAGATGGAATTATGATTCACTCAAGAAAAAATACCTTTGATGAAGTAGAAAAATTTGCTCGCAGATATAATAAATTAAACAATAGAAAACCTCTTGTTGTTGTTCCATCCTCTTTTTCAGTGGTTAGAGAAGAAGAATTGATAAATGCTGGAGTAAATATCGTTATTTACGCAAATCACCTTTTAAGAGCTTCATATCCTGCTATGGTTAATGTGGCTAAATCTATTTTAGAAAATGAAAGAGCATTAGAGGCAGACAAATTTTGTATGCCCATAAAAGAAATAATTGAACTTATACCTGGTAGCAAATAAAATGATAAGACCAGCTTTTTTTTATTCAGAACTTAAAAAACATGACGTCAATTTTTTTACCGGAGTTCCAGATTCTTTGTTAAAAAACTTCTGTGCATATTTAACTGATAATTGCGAGAAAAATAAACATATTATTGCTGTAAATGAAGGTGCAGCTATAGCACTTGCTTCAGGCTATAATATTGCAACAAGGGAAGTAGCACTGGTGTATATGCAAAATTCAGGCATAGGTAATGCTGTTAATCCTCTTTTATCGCTTGTAGATGCAGAGGTTTACAAAATTCCTATGTTACTTTTGATAGGATGGCGTGGTGAGCCAGGTGTCCATGATGAACCACAACATGTAAAACAAGGAAAAGTGACATTAAAATTACTTAAAACTATGGATATCTCATATGAAATACTTTCAAACGATGAAAATGAACTAAAAAAGCAAATGAGTATATGTTTTGATTTTATATCTAAAAATAATTCTATATATGCTTTAGTAGTAAAAAAAGACACCTTTGCTCCATATTCTCTAAAGAATGTCCAGAAAGAAGAGCTAGGACTAATGAGCAGAGAAGATGCCATAGAAGAAATTGTAAAAGCTTCCAACAGAGACGAGATATTTTTTTCTACAACAGGGATGGCGTCACGAGAGTTATACGAAATACGAGACAAATATAAAATGGACCATTGGCATGATTTTTTGACTGTAGGGTCAATGGGTCACACTTCACATATAGCCTTATCAGTAGCTTTGCAAAAACCTGATAAAAACATAACAGTTATAGATGGCGATGGTGCAGTTCTTATGCATATGGGAGCTCTAGCACAAGTAGGTGTTAAGAACTTAAAAAATCTTAGGCATATAGTTATAAATAATGAGTCACATGACAGTGTTGGAGGGCAGTCTACAATTGCTCAAAGCATTAACCTTTGTGGCGTAGCTATTGCCTGCGGGTATAAATATGTACGTAGAGTAACAACAATAGAAGAACTTGTAAATATTCTTTCTGAAAAACAAGAGGCATCAGCTTTTATTGAAATCTTTGTAAAAAAAGGAGCAAGAAAAGACTTGGGAAGGCCAAAAACTAGCCCTATTGAAAACAAAATAGCATTAATGAAAAATTTGTAAACTCCCAATTTCTCTTATTTATAGCAATCGTAATTCAATTTTTAGACTCTAAGGAAGAAAGGAATACCAAAAAATATATTGTTAAAAATTTATGGAACTCTATTTCTCTAAAGTAACAACAGCTATTTCGCTTGTATTAAAAAGTCTCATTGGTGGTCCCCAAAGTCTAGTACCTGAAGTTATGTACATAGTGGACCCTTTATTAAAATATAACCCATAATAATACTTCATAAAATATTTTCTAATTATTGTTGCAGGTGGGACTTGTCCAGCATGAGTATGCCCTGAAAGCTGCACTATGTTAATACCCATATTAGAAGAATAGTCAAAAGATTCTGGTCTATGACTTAAAAACAGTACAGAGTAATTTTTATTTATGTTAGATAAAGCTTTAGCAATATTTTTAGAATTTTTATAATCTATATCATTAATACCTGATACATTTATAATGTTGCCCATCAAAATACTTTCATTTTCTAAAACTTTAATATTAAGTTTGGCAAACATATCTAGATAAGATTGCAATCCTGTATAGTATTCATGGTTTCCTGTTACGGCAAATATCCCATATTTAGCTTTCAATTTTTGAAAACCAAAATTAAGATATCTATCATTCTTATTAATGTCTGTATCTATAACATCGCCAGCAATAATTATTATGTCAGGATTTAGATTGTTAACCTTATCAAAAATTTTGTTTATAATTGTGGGGGATGTATATTTATCAATATGAATATCTGAAACTAAAACTATTTTTAAAGAATCTACAGGTAAGGTCGGTACTTTTATGTTTATATCTTTCACATTTAACACAAAAATGAAATCTACCAAAGATATAATACAAGCTATAATACTTAAAAATGATGTGGCCAGTGTAGAATAATATCTAAAATTTTTAATTTTAAATATGAGGTTTAAAAGATTTATAATATCGTTAGCAATAAAAAAAGTAACCATTACCTGCCCTACACCCATACACATAAAACCAAACGATGCAATATAACAAATAGAAGGAATGGTATGCCTAATATTAATAAAAGATAAAACACTTAAAAAAGCAATAAATCCAAATAAACTGTACAAATATTTTTTATACGGAGGTTTTATATTTAATCCAAAATTTATACGCCAAGCAATATAAATAAAACTTAAACAGTATATTATAATCACTATAACAAAAAACATTAACACTCCTTAAGACGCGCTATAAGAGACTGCCTTGCCTCAAGCAGGAATTTTGTAGCTGTATCAGAAAGATAGTCCGGATAAGACCATGGAAGTTTTGTGTATCCATTTTTTTTATATATGGTTGTAACTTCTCCATAAATACCACTATCTAAATAAATCCTATGACTATAATCTTTTGTTGTTGCAAGGATAACATTTGCTGGAGTAATATATCCAGGGTCTATATTTATTTGTCTTTTAGAATTTATTGCAAATGACTCTTCTAGGGAGTTTGTAAAAACTTTTATACCAGCAAGTTGTGACGACAAAATCAGCTTTTCAAAAGAAACCCATAAACGTTTTAAATTTTCTCCCATTTCTGGATTATAATAGTTTGAAAAATCAAAAAGCATAATATCACTAATAAAATCTATCTTGCCAAATTTGTTTTCTAAAACAGAAAATGCATCTTGTTTTACTTTTTCGTTTGAAAAAATTATTCCACAAAACAGTTTTACTTTTTTTGGAGATCCAATAATTCCCACAGAGTCCTCTTTATCGGCATATTTAGTTTATAAGTTTACTATAAAACATTAAAATTGTAAAATACAATTTGTATAAATTATTGTAATCAAAGGTATTATTGTGAAAAAATATTTTTTTATTGTTAGTGTGTTATTTTTTTTTATTTTTTGGGATGTTATATCTTACGCAAACTTGGTTGAAAATATAGACTATTCTGTAGACTTCCAAGAGAAAACCCCGAACATGGCAGCAATTTTACATATAAATTTTATAAGCGTTTTCCCAGATGCTTATCAAGCCGAAGAAATAGTAAAGCAACAACTAAAAAAATATGGAGTTTTAATTATACAAAGCGGTCATCTTATCTCTACTGTAAAAAAAGAAAAGCGTTACAAAAACATTATTGGTTCCGCTTGGTATATAAATGAATTAGACCCTACTAACCCAACGAAAATTAAATTTCAAAAGGACCTTGGTGCATACGTCTGGATTGGAAAAACAAAAACAATTGTCACTTTTCCAAAATATATGATTTTCTTAAAGAAAAATCTAAATAAACACACTAAATAAAAACTCACTCATCTCTCATAGAACAAAACTCTCCACACATCGTGCACACATCTTCTTGACGTGGTGGTAACTTTGCTCTTTCTTTTGTAAATTTTTCTGGATCTAAACAAAACTCTTTTTGTTTTTTCCAGTTTCTTGCTTTACGCCACTTAGACATCTCATTATCACATTCTTTTGCACCTTTAACACCTTTAACAATATCTGCAGCGTGTCCTGCTATTTTTGCAGAAATTACACCTTCATGGACATCTTCAATATTTGGCAACCTCAAATGTTCAGCAGGGGTGACATAACAAATAAAATCAACTCCGTAAGAGGCGGCTAACGCTCCACCTATTGCTGATGTTATGTGGTCGTATCCCGGGGCTATATCTGTAACTAAAGGACCCAAAAAATATAAGGGGGCATTATGCCCCATTCTTTTTGCAAGTATAACATTTGTTTCTATCTGGTTTAAAGGCACATGCCCTGGCCCTTCTATCATAGATTGAACTCCCACTTGTCTTGTCTTTAAAACAAGTTCTCCTAAAACTGAGAGTTCTGCAATTTGAGGGCCATCTGAAGCGTCTTGTATACACCCTGCTCTAAACCCATCTCCTAAACTTAAAGTAATATCGTACTTTTTGGCAATTGCCAAAAGTCTATCGTATTGCTCGTACAAAGGGTTTTCCTTCCCTGTTGCGTTAATACACTTAACTATGAAAGAGCCTCCTCTACTTACAACACCAGCTAAACGCCCTTGTCTATTTAATATTTCTACAGTAGATTTGTTAATACCACAATGAACCGTAATAAAATCTACTCCTTGTTCTGCTTGCTCTTCTATAACATCAAATAAAAGATCTCCATCCAGCTGAGATATTTTTTTACCTTTTGCAACTGTTCTACAAGCTGCTTCATAAATAGGAACTGTTCCCACTTGAACAGGGGAAGCTGCAAGAATTTCTTTTCTTATTTGTGTTAAATTTCCCCCAGTGGATAAGTCCATCACTGCATCTGCTCCAGCTTTAACTGCAATATCAAGCTTTGTAAGTTCTTCTGTGATATTTATATGTTCTGGCGAAGTCCCAATATTGGCATTAACTTTAGTTTTTAATCCTGCACCGATGCCGACAATTTTTTTTACGTTTCTATTTATATTTCTAGGTATAACTATAGTCCCTGCTGCAACACCTTCCCTAATAAATTCTTCACTTAAACTTTCTATTTGAGCAACTTTCTTTATTAAATCACTTTCTTTCTTTCCCTGAACAAGTTCAATTAACGTCATTTTATTTCCTTTTAGTATTATCTTGCCATAAAAAATTTTTATATTTTAAATAAACTGCTTTTTCTATGGTATAAGCTTCATATCTTTGTTTTTTAAATTCTGGCGAAAATTCAGGATAAAAAATTTTGGAATATTCTTCTAAAACTCTTAAAGATTCTTGCGCTCTTTTAAAGTTAGCAATAATTACAGACCGGAAATCTTTTTTTGAGGTTTCTGGCATTTGTCTGCCTAAATCATCAAAAGAGTTTCGTTTTTCTATAATACAGCTATAGATGTTTCTTAAAATTTTATCTGTATTGTGACGGACATCACGAATTTTTTTATAGAGTTTTCCATCATTTAAAACAAATCTTAAACTATCTTCTACAACTCTCAGCCCTTCGCGACAACGGTTTAAATTAGCATCGATAATTCTTAATACAGATTCTGAATAGGAATTATTAATAGAACAAAGACTTATTTTTTTATTGTTGATTTTATTATCAAGGTTATTTTTACGTCTTTTTAGGTCCATATCTATCTACTATTGTTTCAAATTTAAAAGTGGGCCAGTATATTGTATTAAACTACAGTTATGTTAATATAATTTAAACACATTTTCTAAACAGTTTTATAAAGTTACTCTTTTCTTTCACTAACTTTTATTTTTTGAATATAGTTTTCCAAATTTACACTTTACATCTTTTCCATTAAACGCAATACCAAGTAAAACTACCTTTTTGCTTGAATACGCTTCATAATATTTCTTGTCTTCAATCTGTTTTAATGCCTCTTCTAACATCTTTATAATAGTTTTTTTAACGCTATATTTTATTTCACAGACTACCACAAAATCTTTCCCTTTCCACACTGCGTCTAGTCTTCCTTTGTTCGTTAGGATTTCTCCTTTAAAATCAAAACCTAAAGCATTCATTGCCAGCAAAAACAATGAATGCCAATATGCTTCTTTTCCTATATGCAACGGATATGGAATATTTACAAAAAGTTTTCCTATACTTTCTGACAACCCTTCCCCATCTAAATCTTGTAACTGTTGATGCACTGTTGTTTGTAGGCCTTTTAATTCCTTTAACGGATAGTTACTATACGCATTTAGAAGATATCTAACCAACGAATCTTTTACTTCAAAATTTGCAACATTAAGAGTATATTCTGGTACTCCTAAATATATCTTCCTTTCTTTTATCGTCAAATAGCCTGTTTGAAATAAAAGATCAATCGTGTCTATATCCCCGCCATCATAACTATTTGAAGCTATATCATCTACTACTATAGGTTCAAATATTCCAGTCAGTTGATTGTTTTTCTTTAGAAGTTCTATTAAAAAGGTAGGTGTTCCCGTACGAAACCAATAATTTTCAAATATATTTTTATCAAAGAGCATAAGCGTTGAAAACGGATTATAAACTGACATTTCTCCATCCCAAGAATATCCGTTATACCACTCTTTTATTAAAGCAATAATCTTTTCATATTTTAAATCTAATTTTTTGGACAATAATAAAATATAGTCTTTAAAATTCATTTCTAGTTCTTTTTGAGTATATCCACAAATAGCAGAATATCTCTCATCTACAGTAATATCATTGAGATTATTTAATCCTGAAAAAATAGAAACTCCTGAAAATCTTGATACTCCTGTCATAAAAACAAACTTTAAATGGGTATCGTTGCCTTTTATAACTTGGTAGAAGTTATGAAGAATCCTTTTTACTTTATCATATACTTGTTTATCTATAATATTATCTATTATTGGTTTATCATATTCGTCTATCAATACCACTACCTGTTGACCTGTACTTTCATGCAACTTCTCTATTAGTTCTGCAAACTTAGCGTTTATAAGTCGTGTCTCTGTTTTATCTAGTGTAATATTTTCTCTTATGGCTGTGTCATCTAAAAACTTCTCAAGAGAATCTTTTAATTGTTCGACTGTTTCATATTCAATCTCGGAAAAGTCTAAATGAATAATGGGATATTTTTTAGACCAGACCCATTTGTCATATATATATAACCCTTCAAATAATTGTTTACTTCCCTTGAACAACTCTTTGAAAGTACTTATAAGTAAAGATTTGCCAAATCTACGAGGACGTGATAAAAAGAAAAACTTGCCTGCTTCTGTTACCATTTTGTATATATGCTCTGTCTTGTCTACGTATATACCATTTCTTTTTCTTAAATCTTCTAGTGTTTGCAAACCTATCGGTAACTTTTTCATCTTTCCCTTCTTCTTTTTAATTCAAAGCTCTATTATTTAAATTAAACTACAACTATATCAACATCTTTCAAATATATTTTAGGTAGTATCTTTAAAAAGCTCCGTTCAATAAAAAAATATAATATTAATTATTCTTTATTTAATGCTTCATATATTCTCTTTTGGTTTAAGATATGAAACATTTTACTATAATATTATTTTAAACGGCTCGCCCGCTGTATCTATCTACTATTAGATTTATTAAATTTGTAGTTGATTTCCCTTTTATAAATGGGAATCTGTACACTTTATGTACATACTCTCTGCCAACAATTTCTGAAAGCTTATAATCGCCACCTTTAACTAGAATGTCTGGACGAAGTTCTTTTAAAATTTTTGATGGTGTTTGTTCCCCAAAAACAACAACATAATCTACAGGCTTTAAAGAAAGTATAAGTTTGGCTCTATCTTTTTGGGAAACTAATGGTCTCTTAGGCCCTTTAAGACAACTCAAAGATTTGTCTGAATTTATTGCAACTATTAAAATATCGCCTAAGCTTTTTGCTTTATTAAAAAGACTAATATGACCTAAATGCAATAGGTCAAAACATCCATTTGTAAAAACTACTTTTTTACCCTCTTTTTGAAGATTTAAAACTTCTTGCTTCATTTCTTTTATGGTTAATACTCTTTTGATATCTTTTAGACTTTTCATAATTTTTATAAATAAAACCTTATACTTACGTTTGGAATATCGTCTACATCGCTTGCAAATCGAGTAAAGCTATTTCCTAAAGTTAATCTAAGGCCGCATTCTGATGATAAAGATAAGTTATCTAAAACAAACCATTCTAAGCCAAGTCCTGCAATTAAGGTTACGTCTTGTTGAGAAGACCTGCCTGAATGTAGTCCTACTGTAGACGATGTGTAAATATTCAATTTTTTATAAGATTTAATTATTCGTAACGCTTTTATACCAACAGCATAAGCATTACCAAACCTACCGCTATAATTACCTGAAACTGTCCTAAAACTTAAAAACCCTTCAAGGCCAATTATGTCTGTTAAATAATATCTTGCTGCTACTGCAGTGCTTCTTATCCATGTAGTATTTGTACCTAAGGCAATTCTACCTTTAAAACTATCATTCATTGTCTCTTGAGAGAAAGCAGAAATAGTAACCATAAATGTAAATGCTATAGCTAAAGCAAATTTTTTCATAAACAGGTCCTTCTATAATTCTATTTTATTTCGTTAATTCTTTTTTGAGCTTTTTCTGCTTCTGGAGTTGCGGGGAAATTAATTAAAATCTCATTAAACGTTTTTAGCGCTTCATCTTTAGAACCTGAAAGAAGGTAATATTCCGCTAAATTTAGGTAGATATCTTTTATTAAAAAATGATCTGAGTATTTATTAACAAAGTCTTTTGAAGCATTTATAGCATTAAAATAATCTCGTTTCGTATCAAAAACATAAATTATTCTTACCTGAGCTAAAGGTTTTATTTTTTCAGGTTTTCCATCTTTTACAGTATCATTTAACAATTTTAGAGCTTCTTCATACACACCTAATTGGGTAGAAATGTCTGCCTTTAAAAGTCTTGCTTGGTATGCTGCAGGCATTTTAGGGTATTTAGATATCATTTCATCTAACAATTCTATACCTTGCTTTTGATTACCTTGAGCAAAAGAAGTATAAACCAAAGCTAGTTTTGTAGAAGCCATATTACTTTGATGGCATTTAAAATATACAATAAAAATAATGGTAATTATTACCGCTAACATAGTACTTATAGCTGTAAAAAATTTAATTCTTTTATCTTCTTTTTGTTTTCTTAGTATTTTTGAGATTATTTCTTTTAAGTTAACCTTCATTTTGAATAACCCTCTCTATTTAATATTTATTTCTATTGATAGACTTTATTATGGTAGAATTCTGTGCAGATAGTATATTTATATCTGTAAAATTATAACAAAGCATTTCTTTAGAGTCAATTAAATAAACTTTTGACAAACTATTTTGATTATTAAATATAAAACTGATTATCTGCAGGGACGAACGCAGATTTAATCAATTCAATTTTATCATCATATAATGCTACTACGTCAAAACGGAAGTTCGTTTTAATGTTATTTTTCTTTATATACACAATAGCAGATTTAATAATTTTTTGTTGCTTGGTGAACTCTACTGCTTCTTGAGGAGTGCCACTGCATAGCGATTTTCTATATTTTACTTCTATAAAAACCAGCGTATCTTTATCTTTTGCGATTATGTCTATTTCGCCAAACTTAGTAGTAAAATTTGTTGCTAATATTTTATACTTAAGATTTTTTATGTACTTTACTGCTTCTTTTTCTTTATCAAAACCCAAATCTCTTGTAGTTTTTGTTTTAAAAAACACAAAATAATCCCACAATATTTTAGAACCTTTTAGTTGTGCATATTGCATATTGGAGCAAAAGACATTCTGTGTATTGGGCAAACACCATGTTGATTTATAGCTTCAATATGCTTCTTAGTACCATATCCTTTATGTTTATCAAAACCATATAAAGGATATCTTTTTGCATATTCGTCCATTAAATTATCTCTTGTAACTTTTGCAAGTATTGAAGCTGCTGCAATAGCAGCACTTTTTCCATCTCCACCAACAATTGTCTCTTGAGCAATATCTAAATCTTTTATTTTACAGTTGCCATCTATTAAACAAATATCCGGTTTTATTTCTAATTGCAAAACACTATTTTTCATAGCAAGAAGCGTAGCTTGTAAAATATTTATTTTATCTATTATATAATTGTCTACAATAGAAACAGTATAAAATAAAGCTTTTTCTTTTATTATCTTGAAAAGAAGGTCTCTTTTTTTAGGGGATAGTTTCTTTGAATCGTTTAAATCGTCAATTAGACAGTTTTTAGGAAGGATTACGGTTGAAGCTACTACAGGCCCAGCTAAAGGACCTCTCCCTGCCTCATCAATACCAGCTACGAACTTGAGTCCTTTACAGTAAAAAAATTTATCAAAAGCAAATAAATCCATCTATTTTTTAGTTACTTTGCAGAAGGTACTTGAGCTGACTTAACTTTATTAACAACAGCAACTCTTCTTGCAGAATCTTCAGAAATTCTTGCAGCTTTACCTGAAAGGTTTCTCAGATAATAAAGTTTTGCTCTACGCACTTTTCCGTGCCTTACAACTTCAATTTTTTCAATACGAGGGGAATTAATAGGGAAAATTACTTCTACTCCTACGCCAAAAGAAACTTTTCTTAACGTAAAAGTTTCTGAAAGGCCACTGCCTTTTATACGGATTACTATACCTTCAATAACTTGAATTCTTTCGTTTGAACCTTCAATAACCTTAAAATATACTTTCAGCTGATCGCCAGCTCTAAAAGACACACCTAAATCTTTTTTTTGTGAGGATTGAACATATTCTAACAATGACATTTGCTGCTCCTATTTAAATTTTCTAAAATTAGCTTTTTTAATAAATCCGGTCGCCGTTTTTTTGTACGTTCATATGATTCGTTTTTCCGCCATTGATCAATTTTTTTATGATCTCCAGACAATAAAACATCAGGCACTTTACGTCCTTTAAATATAGCTGGTCTTGTATAATGTGGATAATCTAAAAACCCGTTGTAAAAAGAATCGTTTTTTACTGAAGACTCTTCTTTTATAACTCCAGGAAGCATTCTTGCGACACTATCTACTACAACCATGGTTGAGACTTCGCCACCAGTAAGTACGTAGTCACCTATAGATATTTCTTCATCAACATAGTCAATAATACGTTCATCTATACCTTCATAGTGTCCACAAACAAAAACTAAATGTTTAAACTTTGAAAATTCTTTTACAATTTCATTATTTAAAGTCTTGCCTTGAGGTGACATATAAATTACATACGGTTTAGCATAAAAATTTTTGTAGAGGTTGTTCTTTTTTTTCACCCCGACACTCTTTATAGCATCATATAAAGGTTCTGGCTTTAAAACCATACCTACACCACCGCCAAACGGTTTATCATCAACCTTTTTATGTTTATCTTTAGAAAAAGATCTTATATCTGTTAGCCTTACTTCTAAAACACCTTTTCTTACTGCTTTCCCTATCAAACTTTCTAAAAAAAACCCCTGAAATATTTTCGGAAATATTGTAAGAATATCAATCTTCATAAACAAAATAACCATTATACTCAAAAGTATCATCAGCCGATTTTACTTGGCCATAAATATCATCATACTCTTTGGGTAAAACAACAAAAATTTTCTTCCTTGCAATGTTAACTTCTTTTATTACATTTTTTAATGCAGGAATTAAAATTTCTTCATTATAATATTTAACAACCCAAATATCATTACTACCCGTAGATATAACATCAGAAAGAATCCCTAATCTGTAGCCATTTTGATTAAAAACCTCAAAGCCCAAGATATCAGAGACCTTCCACTTTAAATCATTTTTTTTCAAATCCATTATTTTACTCTACTACTTCAACAGTTGCTCTCTTATCAAGCTTTGCAGAAGCTGAATTTACAATAACTCTTATTGCTTTAATAATTCTTCCCTCTTTCCCAATAATTTTTCCTCTGTCTCCAGCTGCAACTTTAAGTTCTAGAACAGTAGCTTTTTCTCCAGCAACTTCTTTGACTTCAACTTGATTTGAATCATCAACTAAAGCTTTCGCAATTAGAAGTACTAAATCCTTCATAAATCCCCCTGTTTTAAAACAAGAACTTTAACACTGCTTGACGACTACTATATTGTTTGATTCTTTTTTATCAATGCGACAACAGTTTCAGAAGCTTTTGCTCCTATATTCAGCCAGTAATTGATTCTTTCCATATTAACATTGCATTTATTATCTTGAGCTATTGGATCATACTGCCCTAAAATCTCAATAGGTTGTCCATCTCTTTTTGCCCTTTGGTCAATAGCCACAATTTTATAATAAGGTCTTTTTGGTTTTCCACTTCTTTGCAAACGTAAACGTACTGCCATCTCTGTACCTCCGTAGTACTAACTCGCAACTTTAAATATCAAGTCTAGAGTTGAAGCATTAAAAGAAATATATAATAAATAGTTTTTTATTTGTCAAGTTGTTGTTGACTAATAAACTAAAGCGGAGGGGGAGAGATTCGAACTCTCGGTACGGACTTTCATCCGTACACCGGTTTAGCAAACCAGCGCACTAGACCAACTATGCGACCCCTCCATCCCACATATTTGGATTATACTAAAAATATTTATACGTTGCAAAGAATTTATAATTATTTGTAAAATATGCTATCGTTTATTAAAAAGAGGGTAATGATGAGGCTAATTGATGGCAAAAAGATATCAAATGAAAAAAAAATAGAAATTAAAAATAAAATTAAAAAAATTAAACAACAAACTGGGAAAGTTCCAGGATTAGCAACAATTTTAGTTGGGGCAAACCCAGCAAGCCAAGTATATATTAAATCTAAGATTAAAGCATGTGAAGATGTAGGTATTAAATCTTTTCATCACAGTTTAAATGAAGATACAGCTGTAGAAAATATTATCGCATTAATAAAAAATTTAAACACCAATCAGGAAGTTGATGGTATTTTATTACAACTTCCTCTCCCAAATAATCAAGATGCGCAAGAGTGTATTAATAGTATAAATCCATTAAAAGACGTAGATGGACTACACCCTTTTAATGTAGGGTTGTTAAGCATTTCAAAAAGTTGGGACGAAATTATAGAAAGAAATATTTTAGTTTCTTGTACGCCACTTGGAATTATACATATGTTACAAATGTCTAACATAAATATAGTAGGTAAAACTGCCGTTGTTATTGGGAGATCTAGCCTTGTTGGCAAACCTCTTTCTATGATGTTGCTAGCAAATAATGCAACTGTAATAATGGCTCATTCAAAAACTAACAATTTAAAAAATTTATGTAAAAATGCAGATATCATAGTTGCAGCTATTGGGAAACCAAAATTTATAAACAAAGATTTTATAAAAGATAATACAGTAATTGTTGATGTTGGGATTAATAGAACCTCTGAAGGTTTGTGCGGTGATGTAGATTTTGACTCCGTTAAAGATATGAATATAGATATAACACCTGTGCCAGGTGGCGTTGGGCCCATGACAATAACAATGCTTTTAGAAAATACATTAAAAGCATTCAATAATAAAAGATAATTTTAATTATTAGTTATTTTGGAGATATAATGAATTTTAATTTCATAGTAACTTTTTTTTTGCCATTTTTTGCAGGGCTTATGTATTTTTTTATGGCACTACAAGTAAATCGCACAAGCAAATTTCGTTCTATAATGTTTGGAGAAATTGGATTTAGAAAACTTGAAACTGCCTTTATATTATTTGGCATTTACTTTATTACGCGACCTTTGCAAAATATTTTAGGGTCTCACCCTTGGCCTTTAATAGTTAATTGTACAAGACAGTTTTTTTTAATGGCAGTCATTTCGCCATCTATTCTTGTAGCTATTTTTCATTGGGTGCCAACACCAAGTGGAGCACCACATTCAAGTAAATTTGCAGCTTATACAATAGGCGTATTAATGGGGACTATATTTTCTCTTATAAATAGCATTGCCGTAACAGAGTCGAAAATTATATCCGTATGGGGCAATATTACTATTTATGATTCTATATGGTTTCATTCTGTATCTTCAATACAGCTTGTTTTGATACATTTAATTTGCCAGCTTGTTTCTCCTGTGGGGTTTTTACTTCTTGCTGCAGCTTATGTAAGGCATAGACGACATGATTATAAGCTTACAGATGTTTATAATCTGATACCTACAAAATGGAGATATCTTGAAGCAAGTCTTATTATATTTGGATTTGCTTTTATTATAGCTGGAGTCGCAGCTATTGCAGGAACTTACTATACCTATCTTTGGACTATTTATTTTGTTGGTGCCATTATTTCTGGAATTTTTGTAATGAGAAGTATTAATCTTCCTCCTAGACAAGCGCCCAACGACTTGAAATAAATTTTTATTTTTACTATATATTATCTGTCTATTTTAGCTAAAGCGTTTTGTGCTTTAGGCGAAAAACAAGGGAATCTTTTCCCAAAAAGGAGCCGAATATGGCTTGTGGATGCGGGTGCAAAACAAAAAAGTCAGCCGCTAAAAAAAAGGTTGTAAAGAAAGTAGCATCTAAAACTAAAACGACAAAAAAGAAAACGACTACGAAAAAAAAGTAAAATAAAGAGTAAAATAAAAAAACCATCTAATTAATAGATGGTTTTTTTATTTTACTCAAAACTGTATTTTTTTAACTAACATCCTCTTGGATTGACCGGTAATAGAGTTTTATCTTAAAAATATCTTTGTGATTATAATGGAAGAGTTTACTTTTATTACAATATCAGCTTTGTCAGGTTTTAACTCAATATCTGTATCAAATCTTCATATTATTGTAAATTCAAAATCACCATTGACCCATATCAATTTTTTGTAAGATAAACAAGCTTGCCTTTGGTGACAATTTTTTCAATTTCTGTAAATTTATTTTTCAAGTCAAAATTACTTTTTTGGTTTAATAACATCAAAATTTGTATATTTACGTAAAACTTCTGGAACCATCACAGATCCATCTTCTTGTTGATAATATTCTAAAATAGCAGCAAACGTTCTCCCCACGGCAACCCCTGATCCGTTAAGAGTATGTAAAAATTCTTTTTTCTTGTCCTTATATTTTACTTTTATGTTCATTCTTCTTGCCTGAAAATCTTTAAAATTTGAACACGACGAAATTTCTCTATATATTGAATCTCCTGAAAGCCATACTTCTAAGTCATAAGTCTTTGCTGAAGAAAACCCCATATCTCCAGTAGATAAGAGAACTACTCTATAGGGAAGTCCTAAAAGCTCTAAAACATGTCCTGCATCACAAACTAAGCTTTCTAGATGCATGTTTGAATTTTTAGCCTCTACAAATTTTACAAGCTCCACTTTATCAAACTGATGGTTTCTTATAAGTCCTTTTGTATCTTTGCCGTAAGTCCCAGATTCCCTTCTAAAACATGATGAATAAGAAACAAAGTTTTGAGGAAGCTTAGATTCATCGAGAATATCGTCTCTATAAATATTTGTAACAGGCACTTCTGCAGTCGGTATTAGATACAAATCGTCACCCTCACATTTAAACGCATCCTCACCAAATTTAGGAAGTTGTCCTGTCCCTCTCATAGAAGCACTGTTTACAAGATAAGGGGTCATTATTTCTTGATAGCCTCTTTCTTTGTGAGTATCAAGAAAAAAAGAAACAATTGCTCTTTCTAAAGCACACCCTTCATTTTTAAATACTGAAAAGCGTGTCCCTGAAATTTTTGATGCTATCTCAAAATCTAAAATTCCAAGCTTTTCGCCAATTTCCCAATGATGTCTAGGTTTAAAAGAAAATTCTTTTGGGTTACCAATAAGCTTTATAACCTTGTTGTATTTTTCATCTTTCCCTATTGGGACGCTATCATCAGGAATATTTGGAAGATTAAGCAAAAAATCATCCATTTGATTTTCTATCATTAACAATTGTTTTTCTTGTTGTTGTATTACATTTCTCAGTTCGTTTATTTCTGCAAGTATATCTTGAGATGCTTCTTTCCCATCTCTTTTGAGGTTACCTATTTGCTCAGATTCTTTATTCCTTTTAAGTCTTAAAGATTCTAGTTCGCTTATTACAGCTTTTCTTTCTATATCCCATTTTAAAAGTTGTTCTAAGTCAACATTTTTGTTTCTAGAAAGCATTGCTTGTTTTACAAATTCAACATTTTCTCTAATAAATTTCATGTCTAACATTGTATCTCCCATTCAATTTGAATAGTGAAGTTCAACAGAATCTTTCCCTATATAAGCTTCAACATCATTTATAAATTTATCTGAACATTCTACAAGAAATCCTGTTTCAATAGAGAATTTCCCATGAAATAAATCTTCTAAATCTATAAAAACTCTAGATTTTCCTTTATAATTTTCAAGAGTCTTTTTTAATTGTTCATTTAAAATATTGTCATATCTTGTAGTCGAAAATTTTATGTGTACTTCTCCACTATTAGGAGGAAACTTCTTCTTTGCTTCTTCTAGAGTTATAATATCGTCCACTATAATTTCTGGTTGTCCTTGAGATCCCATAAGACCACCCTTTACTACAACAACATTATTAGGAACAAGATAACTACTAAACCGTTCAAAATTTTTTGGAAACATTATAGCATCTACGCTGCCATGTAAATCTTCCATTTTAAATCTGGCATAAAGCTCTTTTCTTTTAGAAGTAAGTTTTTTTACAGAACTTATCATCCCTGCTACACGAACTTTTTGCGCTGTTTTAAAATCAACATTTTCTTTAGGTTCAGGCAGTCTGTCTAATCTGAAGTTGGAATAAGCTATAAGTTCTCTTTTTAAAGGTGTAAGAGGATGCCCTGAAAAATAAAACCCTAAAACTTCTCTTTCAAAATCTAAAGCTTCAAAAATGTCTAAAGGTTTTGATTTTTGAAGAGAAGATACACTAATAGTTTCTGCACTGTCAAACAAAAACCCTTGTGGCGAATTCTTATCCTGTTTTATTTTTGAAGCTTTATCTACAGATGAATCTATACTAGCAATTAAGTCTGCTCTGATTTGTAGTCTTTCATTCCCAAAAGAATCAAAAGCTCCTGCTTTTGCAAGACTTTCAAGTGCTTTTTTATTTGTAGACTTTAAATCAATCTTTTGCAAAAAGTCATCCCAGTCTTTAAATTTTTGAAAAGATCCACTCATTATCCTTGCCTTCTCTATAGACTCAGTTAAGCCTTCGCCAACATTTTTAACAGCAAGAAGTCCAAATCTTATATTTTTATCTTCTATTTTAAATTCCCCGTCAGAATATTGTACATCTGGAGGCAAAATTTTAATACCAGAAATCTCTGCATCATCTAAATACATCATAAGTTTGCTTTCTTCATTGTCTTTTATTGTAGAACGTCCTATTTCGCTGTTGAGTAATGCAGTTAAATATTCTAAAGGATAATTTGCTTTTAAATAAGCTGTCCTATAAGATACTATACCGTAAGCAGCAGCATGAGATTTATTAAAACCATACCCCGCAAAAGCTGCAATATTATTAAATATTTTTTCAGATATTTTTTTATCAATACCTTTTTGTTTGGCACCATTTATAAACTTTTCTCTTTGTTTTTCAATAACTTCAGGAATTTTTTTGCTCATTGCTTTACGTAAATTGTCTGCTTCTCCCGGAGTAAAACCTGCTAAAGCTACAGATATTTTCATTACTTGTTCTTGATATAAAATAACACCATAAGTACTTTTTAGTATAGGTTCTTGTAAAGGATGATCATAAGTAATTGCTGTTTTCCCATGTTTGCGATCTACAAAATCGTCTAACATACCTGACCCCATAGGTCCAGGCCGATATAAAGCAATTAAAGCTATAATGTCATCTATTGAACTTGGCTTAAGTTTTCTTATTAAATCACGCAAACCTCTACTTTCAAGCTGAAACACGCCCATTGTCTTTGCTTCATCTAGTAGTTGAAAAGTCTTATTATCATCTAAAGGAATATCATTCAAATTAAAATCTGGATTGTTCTTATGTATGAAATTAATACTATCATCAATAATAGTAAGTGTTCTTAATCCTAAAAAGTCAACCTTTAACAGTCCTAGTTGCGGCAATACAACACCATCATACTGAGTTGTAATAATATCTTTTGAGCCTTTTGCAAGCGGGGAATAATTTGTAATTTCTTCATTTGCTATAACCATGCCAGCAGCGTGTACACCTGTATGTCTTTTTAGCCCTTCAAGTTTTCGTGAAATAGATATAAGTCTTGCAATTTTTTCATCTGATTTAACAAGTTTAGCCAAATCTATTGAAGTTTCTAGAGCATCTTTAATACTTGTATTTTGAGGTATAAGTTTTGCAATATTGTTTGATTCAGTAGGAGTAAACCCTAAGACTCTTGCTACATCTTTTATAACAAGTCTAGCCTGCATTGATCCAAATGTTATAATTTGGGCACACTTATCTTCACCATATTTTTGGCGCACATATTTTACAACTTCGTCTCTGCCAGAATCTGCAAAATCTATATCTAAATCAGGCATTGAACGTCTGTCCGGGTTTAAAAACCTCTCAAACAGTAAATCATAGTTTAAAGGACAGATATCTGTTATGCCTAAAGTGTATGCAACCATAGACCCGGCTCCAGAACCTCTGCCAGGTCCTACAGAAATCCCATGCTCTTTAGAATATTTTACAAAGTCTGAGACTATTAAAAAATACGAGGCAAAGCCCATTCTATTTATAACAGAAAATTCTTGTTTTAATCTTTCTTTATGTTCTTGTTTTAAATCTGGATATCTTGTTTTAAGGCCTTGGGTACATAAAGTCTCAAGATAATCTGAATCAGATTTGTATTCTTTTGGAACAGGAAATTGTGGTAAAAGCAATTTGTCTGTGCTTATTTCAAGATTTGTTTTTTCTGCAATTACTAAAGTGTTTTTTATAGCTTCTGGCACATAAGAGAACGTTTTTATCATATCTTCTGCGCTACGATAGTAAAAAAGATCTGAGGTAAACCTCAACCTCTTAGGATCGTTCAATTCTTTATTTGTCCCTATACAAAGCAAAATATCTTGGATTTCAGCATCCTCTTTTCTTAGATAGTGGCAATCATTTGTAGCAACAAGTGGGATATTAGTTTTCTTTGATAAATCAAGAAAATCAGGCATTATTTTCTGTTGTTCTTCAAGACCATTGTCCATAATTTCTATATAAAAATTGTCTTTGCCAAAAATGTCTCGGTACTCCACAGCTATTTTTTTTGCTTTTTCAATATTAGCTCTTAATAAAGATTTTGCAACTTCGCCAGCAACACAACCCGAAAGAGCAATTATCCCTTTACTATATTTTTTTAAAACTTCCTTATCAATACGAGGTCTATAATAAAACCCTTCAGTAAACCCTATACTAACTAGTCGCATAAGATTTTGGTAGCCTTGAAAATCTTTAGCAATTAATGTCAAATGATTATAATTATCTCCATCCTCACAGCTTCTGTCAATACTTTTATCAAAACGCGACTTTGGAGCAACATAAACTTCACAACCTATAATTGGTTTTATCCCGCTTTGCTTTGCCGCCCAATAAAATTCCATAGCGCCATACATATTGCCATGATCAGTAATTGCAAGTGCAGACATCTTATATTCATTAGCTATGAGATTAAACAGCTCTCCAGGATTTCCTTTATCATCTGTAAGCCTACACGCCCCATCAAGCAAAGAATATTCAGTATGGTTATGTAAATGTATAAATTCTTTAGCCATAAAACACCTGTTACTTTAGGGTTTTTATTAGAGACCCTTAGATTTTACAACTTTAGTTAATTATATCCATTCCCGGAAAGAAGTTTCTTCAATTTCCCTAATGGAACAACATCAATATTCTTGTTTATACTCCAACTTTTATGAAGCGGAGGAACAACAAAAGAATATTCTGGAGAGATGCCATCATTGGCTTTTGGTAAAATCGGAGAATAAGAGCTTTACATTAACTTCAGTCCTTTTTAAGACCTCTGTACTGAGATACAAGAGAACAATCTGTTACAAAATAGAACTAAAGAAAGGTAGCTGAGGTATACTTTTAATAACTTTTTTACCAACCAAAAAATGTAAATTTCTCCCCTTTTAGATATTGTTCTAAGGCAAACTTAATATAATCTATGGTATTATCTGGCAAATTGTTTATATTAAACCAAGACAAATCATCTCACTTATGATGTTCTACATTTACTATTTCACCTTGCCACTTACAACAATCAAAAAAGTAATCGATTCGTTCATCACCGTATCGATTACGATGCATAACTTGTACAACTTGCAAATCTTTATCAGTAATATCAATACCTGCTTCTTCTTTTGCTTCGTGAATCATCGCTTGTTTTGTTGTTTCTACACCATTGATCTTGCCAGCAACAAGACTATAATTTCCATCTTCATATCCAGTCTAAAACCTTCTTAACAATAAAATCTCATTATTTTTTCTAAGTAACAAATGTGATGCAACCGGCAAATGAAGCATTTAAAAATCCTTTTTTTAATTATTAAACTAAAATTAAACCTTTTCTCCATTATATTTAAGTATAACATATTTTAATACACTATCATTTTGATAAAATATTGACATGGGGAGATATATACATCAGTCTAAATTGAACAATGGAACAACGAAAGTCAGAATTATTAGTAAAGAAGGGAGACTAGAACCACAAATAATAGTTGGATTACTAGTTAATGAAAAAGGATTTCCACTTGCTATAAGTTCATTTGAAGGTAATCAAGCAGAAACAAAAACACTAATACCTGTATTGAAAAAATTTAAGCGGGATTGCGGTATTAAAAATATAACTGTAGTATCTGATGCAGCAATGTTATCAGCAGAGAATTTAGATATATTAGAGGAGGACGGATTCAAATTTATAGTAGGGTCTAGATTAGCAAAAACACCATACGCAATAAAAGAATATCGAAAAGCAAAAGAGTCAGAAAAACTAACAGATGGACAAATATTTGATACTACTAAAGAATTTATAAATAAAATAACCAGAAAAATTGCTATTAGAAGAGTTATTTATCAATATAAGCAACAAAGGGCAAAGCTAGATTTATTAAACATACATAAGCAAATTAAAAAAGCACAAATGCAATTATCTGATAATTCTATGATAAAAAAATCACGATTTTTAAAAATAGTACGTTCGCATAAAGAAATAAATCAGAAATTAATAAAAGAAGCAAAACTAAAAGCAGGAATAAAAGGGTATGTAACAAATTTAGATCTAGACAAGGAGGAAATAATTAAAGCGTATCATAATCTTTTTCAAGTAGAAAAATCGTTTAGAATGGCAAAGTCAGACTTAAAAGCAAGACCTATATTTCATCAAACTAGACATTCAATAGAAGCACATTTAACTATATGTTTTACTGCACTTGCAATTTCAAGATATATTCAAGATAGAACTAATACCAGCATAAAAAAATTTGTGCAAAGATTAAAGCCATTAAGAACGGTAGTTATATCTATTGGGTCTAAAGAATATACTGCAGAGCCAGAAATTGACCAAGAAATACAAAGATTATTAGATCTGCTAAATTAATAATTCCAGAAAACCTCGTCCTTATATTTTAAATCAGTATAATTAACAAAATGTTTAATATAATGAGTATTTTGTAATAATATTATAAAATTTGTATGTACACTTTTTCCTGACTTTAGCATTAATGTTTCCTAGCTCAATTCGCCCAAATCTTTTAAAACTAAAAAATCTGAAGTCATCTTAGATAACTCAATAAGGGTAGTTTCCCCTGACAGCACGCATATAAAATCACATTGAGCTTTTTTTGCAAGTTGTCCATCCGTATAAATCCTATCGCCAACCACAACAACTTTTTCAACACCATATCTATTGACTATGTGTTCAATTAAACTTTTATTTGGTTTACCAAAAACAATAGATGGCTTTTTATGTGATGTTAAATTAATAAGTTCTATAAAAGAACCTATATCTGGGACATTGCCATCTTCACTTGGGCATACAATATCCATATGTGTAGCATAATATTCAACTTGGGTTTTTTTATTAAGGAGTGCTGCTATTTTCTTAAGTTTATTGTAATTAATTTCTGTATCATAAGTTAATATAACAGCTTCATTATTACCTAAATCAAAATCTAAGTTAATATTCTCTAGTTCCGACTTTAAGAAATCGTATACTTTTTTATTTGCAACTAGATATACTGATTTAAATTTTTTTTCTTTAATTTTATTAATCAACGAATAAAGAGGTGTTATAATATTTTTAATATTTGCTTTTATCTCAAATTTATTTAATTTTTCAACGTAATCTTTTGGTGTTTTAGAAGTATTATTTGTTATGTAATAAAAATCAAAATTATTTTGATTTTCTATAACAAACTTAATCGCATTATTTATTGGACTATTGCCAATAAATAACGTCCCATCTAAATCACACAGAAAAGCTTGTTTTTGTTTTATATCGAATTTTGTAAATACTTTATTAGCATATAAATAGTCATCAATGCTGTCAATTTCTGCCCATTTCCTATTGCTAATGTTGAACGGCAACCCTTCTATGGATTTAAGTAAAATAGATATACCTTTTTCGGTCCACTGATTTAAATCTTTATTAATTTCAACAAAACCTTTCACAATTTCATACAACTTTTTTACAGCGCTATTTGAGTATTTATATAAGTCGATTGAAACGCCATAAGAACTTTCTGGCAAAATGTTCTTTGATATATCAATAATCCTATTATTTTTAACCACAACTTTCATTGAGTCTTCAAAATATTTACCTACATCAACGCCTATTGCATTATTATACTTACAATTAACAAAATCATTCATTAAATCTGATTCGTAAAGACAATCACCATTACTAATAAATAAAATATCAAAATTAAAGTTATATTTATCTAAAATAAAATTCAACGCTAAATACAATGAATACATATTATTTGTAGTTAAATACTTTTCATTTTTTACCAACTTAACTTTAGGATAATAAGTTTGTAAAAAGTTTTCTATGAGATTAGAATGATGCCCTATAATGTATATTATGTTTTGTAGAGAGGTAGATATTTAATAGAAATAGATGAGGATATTGATTGTTATATGTGATTGTATATATAAAGAATGGTTTCTTTGTAAAATTAACTGCAC
>NZ_JAITJM010000011.1:0-25553 GCF_031278955.1 Candidatus Endomicrobiellum cubanum
AGAAGCAGAATCTCTTTGTGCAATAGATGTCAATAGCGGAAAGTTTACTTCTAAAACTTCTCAAGAAGATACAGCACTATTTACAAACTTAGAAGCTGCTGCAGAAATAGCAAGACAATTAAGACTTAGAAATATTGGTGGTATTATTGTTATAGATTTTATAGACATGAGAAAGCCTGAACATAAACACAAAGTTTTAGAAAAATTGCGTGATGCCACAAAAGGCGATAAAGCTAAAATAAAGATATTGCCAATAACAAGGTTAGGTTTAATAGAAATGACTCGTCAAAGAAAGAGGGAATCTTTATTTTCTCTTTTAGGCGATACTTGTCCTATATGTAAAGGTTTAGGCCTAGTACTTTCTAAAGAATCTATTTTTATTAACGTTTGCAATGAGATGGTGCAATTAAATATTGATGGATATTATGGAAAAATTACAATTAGAGTAAATCCTGATGTTGAGGAATATTTTAAAAAAAGAATTGTAAGACTTAAAGAAATATTTAATACAAAATTTGAAATAAAAGCTAGCTTAGAAATTGCTAGAGAAGAATACGAAATAGTTTTTGAATAAATTTTTTTCATTTTATGTATCAAGGCGTATATAAGCGCCTATGATTTCGTATATATTAGAAAAGCTAGAGATGTTGACAGAGTTATTAGTAAAGGAGCTTAGCTCCTGGAGCTAAGCTCCAAGAGAAAGTAGAATTAATGATATTATTTGAAGGAAGGATATAGGAAATAGCATTACTTAACAAAGAAAAAGAGCAATATAAGGAAGAGTGATTTAAATCATTATAAATGGTAAGAGAATTAGAAGAACAGATAAAGGAGTCTTTAAGAAGGACATTGAAATCACCAGATGAAACAGAAGAAGAAGCAAAAGGGAAATTAACAGAGCCGTAGATGTTGTAGCGATTTGACATAGTAGAATGAATAACAAGAGAGTTATTAGAAGGATCATTAAAGTTAGAAGAAAGCCAAGGTGAAGAATAAACATCACTAAGAGGAGTATTAGTCCTTGATTTTCTTGCTTTGATTTTTTAGATTAAATTAAGACTAGATTAAACAATAAAGCATTACGTTTTAAAATAAAAAATATATAATTATTTATATTTTTAAAGAATATTTATGAAGGAATTGACAATAGGCATCCAGACATTTGATAAAAAATGAGAGTGTATAACTTTATTTAATAAAGAGGCAGAGTTTTTGTGAGCGGTATTTTATATGCAATTGCAACCCCTATAGGTAATTTAGAAGATATAACTTTAAGAGCGTTGCGTATTCTTAATGAATGTGATTTAATTGCTTGTGAAGACACAAGACAAAGTTTGAAGTTATTATCACATTTTAAATTATCTAAACCTTTAATAAGTTTTTATTCTTACAATGAACAACATAGAATTAAAGGTTTAATTGATAAGCTTTTAAATGGGAAAAAAATTGCGCTTATTTCTGACGCTGGTACTCCTGGAATTTCTGATCCTGGATATAGTTTAATTAAGGAAGCCATATCCAGGAATATAAAAGTTGAGGTTTTGCCTGGTGCAAATGCTGTAATAACAGCACTTGTAGGATCAGGGCTTCCTATGGATGGTTTTATATTTTGCGGTTTTTTAAAAAGAAAACCTAGCAAGATAAAAGCAGAACTTGCAGGACTCACAAATTTAAGGAAAACAATTGTTTTTTATGAATCACCTCACAGAATTTTAAAAACTATAGAAATATGTTTAGAGGTTTTTGGGCAAGATTCTCAGATTTGTATTGCAAGAGAAATGACAAAAAAATTTGAAGAGTTTATAAGAGGGACAATAAAAGAAGTTTTTGAAAATATGAAAAGTAAAAAATCTATACTTGGGGAATTTGTTATATTAGTATATCCCATAAGCTTGGAGAGCAGATGATAAAAGTAGGTATTGTTGGAATAACAGGTTATACAGGTGAAGAACTTTTAAAAATTTTAATTTCTCATCTGAATGTAAAAATAACAGGTCTTTATGGAAGACGTACTTCATGCCAAAGATCTTTAAAGGATGTCTATCCAAAATTCGAGAATTTAAATTTAATTATAGAGTCTTTAGATATAGATAAAGTTTCCAAAAGTTGTGATTTAGTATTTTTAGCTTTACCACATGGAGTTGCTTTTGAATTAGTGCCAAATTTTGTTAATAAGGGTCTTAAAGTTATAGATTTATCTGCAGATTTTAGATTAAAAGATGTAAATACTTATGAAGAGTGGTATAAGGTTAAACATACCGGGAAAGATTTTATATCAAAGGCAGTTTATGGTTTATCAGAAATTAATTTTGATATTATAAAAACAGCTTCTTTAGTTGCAAATCCTGGCTGTTATCCTACTAGTATTGCTTTAGGCTTAGCTCCGAGTATAAAGGGAAATTTTGTTGATTTAAATGGTATAGTCATAGATTCTAAAAGCGGTATTTCAGGAGCCGGGAGAAAGAATGCTCAAGAATATTTTAGGAGCGAGTATCCAAATTTTAAAGCTTACAAAATAGCTGGAACTCATAGACACATTCCTGAAATAGAACAAGAACTTTCAATTTTGTTTGGAGAAACTGTTATAGTGAATTTTACTCCACATATTATACCAGTAGAAAGAGGTATGCTTTCTACTATTTATTTAAATTTAAAAAAGCCTGCTAGTTCAGATGAAATTTTAAGTTATTACAAAAGTTTTTATAAGGATAAGTCATTTATTAAAGTTTTTGAGGATGGAGATTTGCCTTCACTAAAAGATATTGTAAATACAAATTATTGTTGTATTGGTCTAAAAGTTGATAAAAGAACAAATAAGCTTATTATAATTTCAGTCATAGATAATCTTATTAAAGGTGCTTCAGGCCAAGCTGTACAAAATATGAACATAATGTTTGGTTTAAAAGAAACTACAGGTTTAATATAAATTGAATAAAACTTTAAAAATTTTATCTAAAGACAAAGACTCGCATTTAAAAACTTCTCAAATAATAGAAAGCGGTGGCATAGCTATTGTTCCTACAGAGACAGTTTACGGGTTTGCAGTGGACGCTTTTAATATTGATGCTCAAAAAAAAGTGTACCAAATTAAGGGTAGAAGTCACAAAAAGCCGCTTATCTTGATGACTAAAAATTTAGATAGTATAAGGTCTATTGTCAATATTCCACAAAAAGCTTTAATAGTTGCAAAAAAGTTTTGGCCTGGTCAGCTTACATTAATATTCCCAACAACAGAACTAGGTAAAATTGTTTCCGGTGGGAGGACTAATCTAGGAGTGAGAATTCCTGATAATGAGTTTATGTTAAAAATGCTTGCAGTTTTAGATTCTCCAGTGTTTACAACCTCTGTAAATGTTTCAAGTAAAAAAAGTGCAAAAGATATAAAAGAAGCTTTAATTTTTGATAATGTGGTAGATATTATTGTTGATGGTGGTAAATGCAAATATTCTTTTGAGTCTACAGTTATAGATATGGTAAAATTTCCTTATCTTGTTGTTCGCAAAGGATGCTTAGATACTAATAAAATAATGAAATATATATAGGGTTTCATACAGACTCGTAAGTGTGAGGGAAAAAATGGAAGAGTTAAAAAAGCATGATGTAGAAGTTTATGAAGTGTTAGTACAGGAGCTTAAAAGGCAAAGAGAAACTATAGAGCTTATAGCTTCAGAAAATATTACTTCGCATTCTGTGATGCAAGCTCAAGGCTCTTGCCTTACAAACAAATATGCTGAAGGATATCCTGGCAAACGTTATTATGGTGGTTGTGAATTTGTAGATATAATTGAAAATCTTGCAATAGAAAGAGCAAAAAAACTTTTTAATATGCAGTTTGCAAATGTGCAACCACATTCTGGTGCGCAAGCAAATTTTGCAGTACAGCTTGCTCTTTTAAAACCTGGTGATACGATAATGGGTCTTAGTTTAGCGCACGGCGGGCATTTAACACATGGTAGTCCTTATAATGTTTCTGGAAAATGGTTTAATATTGTAGCTTACAATGTGGATGAAAAAACTGGACTTATAAATTATGACGAAATTGAACATTTAGCTTTAGAGCATAAACCTAAATTAATAATCAGTGGAGCGAGTGCCTATTCAAGAGTTTGGGAGTGGGAAAAAATATCTACAATTGCAAAAAAGTTTGGAGCTTACCATATGGCAGATATAGCTCATTATGCAGGTCTTATTGCAGCAGGTATTTATCCATCTCCTTGTGAATATGCTGATGTTGTAACATCTACAAGTCACAAAACACTTAGAGGGCCTAGGGGAGGATTGATCCTTACAAATAATCCAGATATTGCAAAAAAAATCAATTCTGCAGTTTTCCCTGGAGCACAAGGTGGTCCTTTAATGCATGTTATAGCCGCAAAAGCTGTATCTTTTGGGGAAGCTTTAAAACTAGAGTTTAAAGAATATCAAAAGCAGGTTTTAGCTAATTCTAAAAAATTGTCTCAAGTTTTAGAAGAGTCTGGTTTAAAAATAGTTTCTGACGGTACGGACTGCCATATGTTTTTAGTTGACTTAAGACCTTTAGGTGTTAAAGGTAAAGATGCGCAAGAAGTTTTAGAGAAAGCAGGAATTACTTTAAATAAAAATGGAATCCCGTATGATCCAGAAAAACCAGCCATAACTTCAGGTATAAGGATAGGTTCTCCTGCTGTTACAACAAGAGGCATGAAAGAGCATGAAATGACAAAGATTGCTCAATCTATAGTGAAAGTTTTAAAAAATATTAATGATCAAAAAGTAATCAACGAAGTTAGAGAAGATATGTTAAAGTTATGCAAGAAGTTCCCTATTTATAATAGCTTAGAGTATTAATAGATTTATATGGTCCATATAAAAGATGTAAAGCGTATCTTTGTCTGCTCCATATCTTTTTCGTCCAGACAATTATAAAATATTAGTTATAAAGCTCAGGGAATTTGACAACTTCTCGTCTTTAGTGTATAATACTTCAACATATTTGGGGACGTGGTGTAGCCTGGTTTAACACACTGCCCTGTCAAGGCAGAGACCGCGGGTTCAAATCCCGTCGTCCCCGTATGATGTTTTACTACAACTATTGAGAGTTGTTCCGGTTGTTTGGGTTAGTTTTGTAATAGTTAAAGATTTTTCCTTAATTTCTTGATTTATGCGGGATAAGGTGTTAAAAGGTTCATGGTAGTTAGGTATAACTTCCCTGCTTTTTAATATTGAAATCCCGTCTATTTCTTTTATTATTAAAGCTTTATCTTTGTAGCTGCTTTCCTTATACACCTGCTCTAACTCATTTATAAAGAAAAACAGAGCTTCGGCTTTTTGGACTGTTTTCTTTTCGTCAGTATTGCAAAGGGCAAGTTCATTTTTAAGCCCTATTATTGTTTCGTTTAACTCCTTTTCTTTTCTTTCAAACATCTCTAAATTATTTGTCTTGCCTTTGATATACAAATCGTAAAGCCTATTCATTTGTTTTAGGCTATTGTCATATTCATCCTGTAAAATATCCCGCTTATTTTGCTTTATAAAGGTTTGTTTTTCTGCAATAATTATTGTCTTTTGTAAGATGTTTGTGATGTCTTTGGGGATATGAACGGCTTTGACAACGGAAAATAAGACTTTATCGGCATAATCTTCTTCAGATATATAACCCTTAATCTTATGGTCTTTTTGGCGGCCGCACCTATAATATCTGTATTTTTTTGCCTTTTCAGGATTTTTCGGATTTTTGATTACATACGCTCCCGTAACAGAACGCTTACATTCATAGCATTTACATAACCCACTTAAATAATAGTCAGTTTCGTCTTTGTTATAGGGTCTATTCTCGTCTCTTAACGCGGCGTTTGCTCTATCCCATAGAGTTTTGCTTATAATACCTGACTTGACCGTTTTAACGAAAAAAAGGAAAAAACACTCATAAAAAGGAAGGAATGGGTTCCCCCAAAAGGTCAAGTAAGGAGATTTCTCTTGTTGTCCATCTTTGGAATAACCTTTGATGTTAAAATATGGCGGGTTTGAATTACAAGATGAACAGAGTTGTCGGGCAACTCTGCCATTTATAAAAGACTTGATTTATATAAGATTTCATTTTTTGATTTGACGGCTTGAACTTACAGATTTTTTTGGCGGAAGTAAAAAAACAGCGAACCTATCTATGATGTTTCAGTCCCATAGACAAATCCGCCGTAGGACTTCTATGCCAGAAGATATAGAAGTCCGTTAAATAAGCGAACTTTTTTGGCTGAAACATTATCAGATAGCCCCAACACCAAAAAAGCCGTATTAAGTTTCTATCAGGCGTTTTTATTTCAACGCCTCATTCAAGCCATAAGTCCTATTTTTCACTCAACTTCAAAATCTGTTTATCACGAGCAAAGACTTTAATTGCGTTATTGCCGTTTGGTTTAACATAACAAGCCTGTCTTTTTGGGAAAGCCCTTGACCTATAAGCAATGCGTCAATCGTTCAAAATTTCTTTAACTTTGTTTTCCAATAATTTTTTATCAGGCAGATATAACTGATACTTTGAGACAAAAATTTTATTGGAAAGGCCGCCTGTGGCATACTTCACAAGAAATTCATTTTTGTCTGCCGCTATAATAATGCCTATCGGTTCATTGTCATCTTTAACATTTTCTTCGTCTTTGTAATAATTCAAATAAAGGTTCATCTGCCCGATGTCTTTATGCTTAACTTTTGAAGATTTTAAATCTATGAGAACATAACATTTCAAAATTCTGTGATAGAAAATCAAATCTATGTAGTAATGCTCGTTGTCTATTGTAATTTTCTTTTGCCTTGCAACGAAAGAAAAGCCTTGTCCGAGTTCCAAAAGAAATTTTTGTAAGTTATCTATCAACTTTCTTTCTAATGTTCTTTCTCTGATAATTCTATTTTTTGGGAATTCGTAAAACTCAAAAATATAAGGGTCTTTGATTGTGTCTTCCGGCGTGGCAATTTCCTGTCCTTTGTTTGCAAGGGTAAGCACGCTTTTTTTGTCTTTGCTTAACGCTAATCTTTGAAATAATGCTGTGCCTATTTGCTTTTTTAATTCTCTAAAACTCCAATTTTCTTTTATAGATTGCTTTTCGTAAAACGCTCTTGCCAAATCGTCTGACACAGTTAAAAGTTCGCTGTAATGGCTCCAGCTTAATTTTCCAGACACTGTCTGGAAAATTGGATATTTGATGTAAAACTGTCTGCATAGATAGACGGACTTTTGCTAAAACCGTTTCCGTTTTTGCCTTTCAAATCTTTGCAATTCTTGCAAGCAATGTCGCTGTGAGCGAATGTCCCGCCGTCATAGCGACCAGCCTTTGAAGTTATGCCTATTGCATTTGTCCTGTCAATCCAGCGTTTTGTGGTAAGGACGAATCCGTTGCTTCCGCTTTCATTTTTAATACTACTGAATTCCGTAGTATTAAAATTTGGATTATTAAATCTTTCCCAACAGCCGATAAATTCTATCGTATATCGCGTGCTTAACCAATGCGAGATAACAAGCGATGTTTCATTGGGGTTTTTAAACTTTGCCATATCAGTCAAAGAAATAAAATCCTCTTTTTTATGAGAAAGAAGCGAAACGCTGACGCCTTTGACATTGATATTTTTTGCCATAGATTTTTCTGTTTTTTTAGTTGCGTTGGAAAGACAAAATTTTCCAATTTAATTATAGCAATTTTGCAATAGGATTTCAAAACCTGCATGATAAGCGTAAAACAGCCGGAATTTGACAAACAATGTTTGAACGCCCTAATTGCTGACGATGAGGGGGGAATGATTTTTGCTTACGAGTTTTCAAAATCAAGCGGTATTGTTGAGAAGGTGAAGTAATTATGCAACTCGTCCAATTTAGTCCGTATTATCATGCTTAATTTTTGCATAATTTAAAGCCGCTTGTCCGAAGATGAAATCATAGGCCAGTGGTTTTTGTCTTTATATATTCTTCTATATACAAATTTTTAGTATAATGAAAATATGAATGAAATATTAGATAACATTACAAATTGGGTAAAGCTTGAAAAAATTGATGATATTGTTTTGTATGAAAATTATTATAAGACAAGAAATTTGTTCCAGTCGGAATTAAATAAATTTATGATTGAAACAAAGGATTCTTTGCTTACTGCTGTTATCGGTGAAGTTGGCAATAATTCTTATGACCATAATTTAGGTAATTGGAAAGATATAGTTGGTATTATTTTTGTTTATGATTATGCTAATAAAACTATTATTTTGGCAGACAGAGGGCAAGGAATAAAAGAAACTTTATCAAAAGTTAAAAATGATATTCAAACCGACGAACAGGCTATAAATATTGCTTTAACTGAAATAATTTCTGGTAGAGCGCCAGAACAAAGAGGGAATGGCTTAAAATTTGTTTCAAAAATAATAAAAATGAAAAATTGGTATTTGTATTTACAATCGGGAAAAGGTAGTATAGAAATATCAAATAGTAATGCTCATTTTATGACAAAACCTGACTATATTCACGGTTGCTTGGCAGTAATTAAGTATTAGGAGTAAAGTTATGAAAATTCGAGTATCGAAATTTGGAAATTTATTAGTTTCAAGACCAGAAGGCAAAGAAGCCTTTTTGGCAGCAAAAGCATATACATTGAAACCAGATGAGGCAGAGTTTATACTTGATTTTACTGGTGTTGATGTTTTAACGCCTTCTTGGGCAGATGAATTTATAAGTGGAATTAAGAGAGAATTTAAAAATACATCTATTAGATATGAAAATACATCAAATCCATCGGTGCAAGAAACGCTAAATATGATTTAGTAGTTGTTAGGGCATATAAATTCGTGAATATTTGGAAATAATGTGCCAATATACACAACTTATCATTTAGTCCGTACTACCTGACTTGAGCATTAGGATTCCTCCTATCTTCCTTTTTCATAAATAAATTCTTCTTTTTTATAATATTTATAATTACAGTCAAATCAGACACATCTTTAAGCTAGACAATAGAAATATGCAAGATTTTTAATTTCTTAAATCAAAATATAGTTAAAAATATAAATTTTGTTGATTTTTGCTTCAAGAAATGGTAAAATATACAAAACGTAGATGTAAATCTTAAATTTAAAATAGGAGAAAAAAGTGTTCAACGCAGGTAATACCGCATTTATGCTTATTTGTACAGCTTTGGTGCTTATTATGACACCAGGCCTAGCTTTTTTTTATGGAGGCTTGGGCCGGAGAAAAAATATGGTGAACAATATGATGAACTCAGGCTTTATAATAGGGTTAGCTGTTGTTATGTATGTTTTGGTTGGTTATTCTTTATCTTTTGGAGAGGGCGGTAATGATTTTATAGGATCGTTTAAAAATATGTGTCTTTTAGGTATAACAAAAGATTCTATCACAGATTCTATTCCCACATTTGCCTTTATTGCTTTTCAAATGGCTTTTACCATAATAACGCCAGCTATTATAACAGGTTCAATAGCTGGCAGAATGAGATTTAATGCTTTGTTTGTTTTCATAGCTTTATGGTCTCTTTTAGTTTATTACCCTCTAGCTCATATGGTTTGGGGAGGTGGATTAATTGGTAGTAAAATTGGTGCTTTAGATTTTGCAGGGGGAGATGTTGTGCATATAAGTTCTGGAACGACAGGGTTAATTCTTGCAATATTAATAGGTAAAAGGGTAGATTATTTACAGACTTCATACAGAGTACATAATGTGCCTTTTGTGTTTTTAGGTATGTCTATATTATTATTTGGTTGGTTTGGTTTTAATTCTGGCAGTGCTTTAGGGGCAAATAGTCTTGCAGCGCATGCTTTTGTTGCTACAGCAGTTTCTGCCTCTTCTGGTATGTTGATGTGGATGTTGATGGATATTATAAAACAAGGCAAAGTAACTCTTATTGGAGCTTGTACTGGAGTTATTGCAGGCCTTGTTGGTATAACGCCAGCTGCTGGCTTTGTAGATATATGGGCAGCTTTAATTATAGGCATGACAGTAAGTCCTGTTTGTTATGGTGGAATATCTTTGATAAAAAAAATTTTTAAAATTGACGATGCATTAGACGCTTTTGGCTGTCATGGTATAGGTGGAATTTGGGGTGGAATGTTGACGGGTGTTTTTTGTAATCCTGCGATTAATGGAGGAGCACCTGGTTTAATATATGGAAAAACTTTGCAGTTTTTTGCACAGATAAGTGGAATATTGGTAACTTTTGTAATAGTTATAACTGGTACTTTTATATGCGCAGGGATAGTAAAGTATTTTATGCCTTTAAGAGTAGATAGAAGAGAAGAACTTGTTGGACTTGATTTATCTGAGCATGGAGAAAGTGCTTATCCATCTTTTAATGGACTGGATTAGTTATCAATTTTATAAATATAGTATAATTAATAGAGGTTCTTTATGATAAAAATAGAAGCTATTGTACGAGAAGAAAAATTAGAAGATATAAAAGAAGCTTTAAATAAAATAGAGGTTAATGGGATTACGGTATCTCAAGTTATGGGCTGTGGTAAGCAAAAGGGGTATAAAGAGCTCGTAAGAGGTACGGAAGTAGTTATATCTATGCTTCCAAAAATAAAGTTTGAAATTATAGTGTCTTCACAAGAGTGGGAAGAAAAGACTATAAAAGCAATTCAAGAGGCTGCTTTTACTGGAAATCCAGGAGATGGAAAAATATTTAGTTATGATTTACGTAGCGTAATGCGTGTCAGAACAAAAGAAACTGGCACAGCTGCAATAAACTGATAAAGTTTTTTAGATAGACCCTAAAAATATATCTCTAATATAAAGAATATATTAGGAGGTATATTTTTGTAATTTACATTGATATAAGAGGTATTGTAATGTCAAAAGCTGAGAAAGATTTGTTTTCGTCAAAGTGGGGCTTTATTTTAGCTGCAGCTGGTTCTGCTATAGGTATGGGGAATATTTGGTTGTTTCCATATAGACTCGCAGAAAATGGTGGATTTGCATATATGGTTGCATATATAGTGTGTGCTTTTGGATTGGGTTTTATTGCGCTTGTTGGGGAGCTTGCTTTAGGTAGACTTACAGGTAAAGGTCCATTAGGTGCTTTTAGAAAAGCTTTAAGATTGAGTGGTGGGCATAATAATATGGGAGAATTTGTAGGCTGGTTACCTATAATAGTTATAACTATTATAGGACTTGGGTATACAGTAGTTGTTTCGTGGACTTTACGCTTTTTAACAGGCTCTATAACAGGTTCTGCATTTACAGTCTTTACAAATAATCAGAGCTTTGACTTGGTAACAAAGAATAATGCTGCTTTATGGATTATAATTACTCTTCTTATATCGGGTTTTACTATGGTTGGTGGGATTGAGAAAGGTATAGAAAAAGTTAACAAGATCATGATGACGGCTTTTTTGGTTTTGTTTTTAATGTTAGCTATTAGAGTAGCATTTTTATCTGGATCAATCGAGGGTTATAAATTTATTTTTGCATTAAAAGGAGAATCTTTATTTAATGCTAGAACTTGGATTTTAGCATTAGGACAATCTTTTTATTCTTTGTCTACTTTTGGCTCTATAATGTTGGTGTATGGATCTTATGCAAGAAAGAAAGAAGATATAATTTATTCGTCAAAGAGTGTTGTTATTTTAAGTATACTGGCCTCATTGATAGCATCTATGGTTATAATTCCTGCAGTGTTTTCTTTTGGTAAAAATTTGGATTCCGGTTCGTCACTTATGTTTATAACAATGCCTGACATTTTTAAAAGTATACCGTTTGGGCAAGTCTGCATGATTATTTTTTTTACTGCAGTGTTTTTTGCTGCAATTACTTCTCTTATAAGTATATTAGAAGTAGCAGTTGAATCTTTGCAAAACAAACTAAAGTTTTCTCGCTTTACTTCTGTTGCGATAACTGTCTTTGTTGTGTCTATCTTTAGCATACTTACAAATGGGCATATAGATGAATTTATGGATATACTACAAATTCATTTTGTTCCATTGTGCGCTTTACTTAGTGCAGTTTTTACTTTCTGGGTTATCCCTCCAAAAAGAGTTATCAGTGAACTTCAGCAAGGGCGTTCTAAAACAGTTGGTAAGTGGATTATTCCAATGGGAAAATATGTTTTTTGTAGTTTTGTTATAATAATTTATGTGATAAACATTTTGCGCTAATGTGCTTTATTATTAATTTAAAGAATTCAGAAAATAGAAAATAGAAAATAGAAAATAAACAGTCAAGCATATTATCAAATTTAGAAAAGTAAAAGATAGATTGGTTTTTTAGACAGACCAATATTATGGAATTTTAAATTCAGAGTGTTTAAGAGGAATAATTTAATATGGAAATCATAGATTCCCATTGTCATATCTGGCCTGAAAAGGTGGTTGATAAAGCGAAATCTTATCTTGAAAATTTACTTGGTATAAAAATGATTACTTTGCCCACAGCTAGTAATTTGTTAAAGCACATGAATGAATCTGGAATATCAAAAAGTGTTGTATCTTCAGTTGCTTCTAGGCCAGATCAAGTGCTTTCTATAAACAATTGGCTTTTTTCTTTGCAGCAAGAAAGGTTTATTGTATTTGCTTCAATGCATCCTTTTTTTAAGGGTTTTAGAAAAGAGCTAAAAAGAATCCAAGATAATGCTTATGGTATTAAGTTTCAACCTGAATTTCAGAATTTTTATTTTGATGATGAGTTAATATTTTATATTTATGAAGAGATTGAAAAATTACAAATTCCCTTGCTAGTTCATTGTGGAGTACAGTTAAATTCGAGAAAAAACTCAAAATCATCTCCTGATAGGATTTTAAAGGTATTAAATAAATTCTCATCTCTAAAAATTATAGGGGCACACATGGGCGGTTTTTTAATGTGGGAGGAGTCTTTAAGGCTTCTTGCAGGCAAAAATATATACTTCGATACTTCTGATAGTGTTAGGTTTATGAAAAGAGATTTATTAGATGAATTTTTTTATAAACATGGTCTTGAAAAAATAATTTTTGGCTCAGATTTTCCTTTAGCAGATTCTAAAAAAGATATAGAGTTTATTAACTCTTTAAATATTATTGATGAAGATAAAGAGAAAATATTATCTGGTAATATAAAAAAAATTTTAAATATTTAATCAATACGTATAGTTGGCGATTTAGATTCTCTCTTAGCAACTAAAAGATTAATTCCTGTAATTTTATTATTTAAAAGTATTTTGTTTACAGTATTTTTTGCAAGTTCGTAGGTGTTATGATGTTTGCTTATATGAGCAAGAAAAACATATTTTAAGTTGTCTTTGACTGTTGACAATCTTTTTATTTCGATAATAGCTTTTGCTGTATCTTCGTTTGATAAGTGTCCAAAATCACTTAATATCCACTGTTTATTTTCGTATGGTCTAAAGCTATTTTCTAACAATTGTTTATTATAGTTTGATTCTATTACAAGAATATTACTATTAGCTAAAGTTTTTATAATATTATTGCATATTTTGCCAGTGTCTGTAACATAACCTATTTTATAACTTCTTTTTTTCACTTTACTAAAAAAAGTGAATCCACAAGTTCTAGAAATATTGTTATCTTTGTGATACGCATCAAAAGAGTTGACTACAATATTGTCAATCTTAAAATTTTTGTCGTAGTTGATACATAAACAATTTTTAATTTTTTGTTCATATTTTTTAAAAATATCTTGAAAAATATTTTTGTTAATGTATACTGGAATCTGGTTTTTTTGAAGAAAATTAATACCTGATAGACTGATATGGTCTATATGAGCATGTGTTATAACAGAATATAATTTTTTTGTATTAACATTTAAATTTTTTAACTGTCTACATAAATACTTAGCACTGCATCCACAATCAATTAAAATTGCAGTTTTTTCATTCCAGAGTATAGAGCAATTCCCACTTGAACCGCTTGAGATAATAGAAAAGTTTAAACCCAAAATTATTTAGCCACTTTTTCTATTATTTTTACAGCTAGATCAATGGCAGAATTTATATCTTTAATATTAAAAACAGAAGTTGGAGCGTGAATATATCTTGTAGGAATACTTAAAATTCCAGTTAAGATACCTTCTCTGTTTGTGTATATGATAGCGCCATCTGTCATGCCGCCGTCTATTATATCTATTTGATGTTGTATTTTGTTTTCGTTTGCAGTTTCTAGGATAAGTTTCCTTATTTTTTGAGGTACAATTGTTCCTCTACCTGAAGCTTCTACTATAGTTATTGCAACACCTTTTCCTAATTTTAAAGAAGAGACTTTTTCCTCAATTCCTGGCATATCACCTGCTACTGTAGAGTCTATAATAAGTGCAAAATCAGGATTTATTTTAAAAGAAGATGTTTTTCCTCCTTTTAAACCGACTTCTTCTTGGGCAGTAGCACAAGCAAATACTTGAGCATTAAGTCCGTTTATTTTTGAAATACGCTCCATAACTTTTATCATAGTGTAGCAACAAATTCTATTATCTGCGGATTTTCCATAATAAAAATCACCATTTAAGACACCAGCATTAGGATCAAAAATTATTTGATCCCCTACATCTATTATTTTTAGAACTTCTTCTTTGGAAGGTAATCCTATGTCTATAAACATGTTTGTGTATTGTATTGGTTTTTTTGCTTCTTCAGCAGTCATAAGATGTGGAGGTTTTGTACCTATAACTCCTGTTATATGTTTTCCTTCTTTATTTATGATTTTTACAATTTTTCCAGGTAATATTGAATCATTAATGCCACCTATTTTTATAAAATAAATATAACCTTTTTCATTAACGTGTTTTACAATCATTCCGATTTCGTCCATATGGGCAGCAATCATTATTTTTTTATTACCATTTCCAAATTTGCCAATAACATTACCAAAATTATCAGTTTCAACATTACTGCAAACTTTAGAAAGAGAGCTTGTCATAATTTTTGCAATATTTTCTTCGTATCCAGAAATTCCATCTGATAACAATAAACTTTCAAGAACTTTATCCATTTTTATCTCCAAATTAGGTGTCAAATTTAATTGCACAGCTATTATACATTTTTAGAATTTAAAACTACAAATATTTGGTGTGTCTGTAATAAAAATGAAATAAATTTTATACAATATAGAAAAATGGATCTGTCTAAAACTATTATTAATGCATATGATTGCAATGAACTTTTTAACGCAGTAGTGTCATAAAGTAAACTTTAAAGATCTACGTTAATGTTTTTAGACAGATCCAAATATGAAAAGGAATGTGAGAATGAAAAAAATCTACGCTTTATTTTTAACTTTGTTGATTGTTAATTTAATTGTGTTTGCACAAGGTGTAAATGAAAATCTTTTTAAAATAGAAAGGAATAAAAATGCTAATGTTGTAATGTACGATGTTAGAGTCCTTCCTGATGGGTCTATAGATAAACAGAATCCAATGGATGCTTATTGGATTTTGAAGGCTGAGCAGGGTCAGCGTGACGAAATTTCTACTTTTGAAAAAAAAGCTTATGGGTATAAAATAAATATAAATGATAATGGCTATTATGATTTGATTTTAAAAGCAGTTTCAGATAGGCCAATGAAAATTGTAAATGTTCAAGGAAAATATAAAGCAGAAATTATGATTAATAAAAAAAATGCTTATCTTTCAACAGTATATGTTTTTGCAAACGATAGTTTTATACCTAAAGTAGAATATATTATTCTTACTGGCACAGATGTAAAGACTGCAAACAGAATAACAGAAAAAATTATAACGAAATAATTTTCTGTTATTTAATATACTTAATTACATTTGATGGCATTTTCCAAGGGAGGTTTTCAAAATGGCAAACTTGAAGTCTATGTTTCATATCACTGTAGGTCTTGCATTAAAAGGTAAAGAAAAAGTTGAAGAAGTAGCTAGAAAATTTGTAAAAGAAAACAAAATGGAAGAGCAAGAAGGCAAAAAATTTGTTGATAATGTAATAAAGCATGCTGAAGAAACAAAAAAAGAATTAGCAAAAAAAATAACAGAAACTGTTAAAGCCACTATAGGAAAAATGGGTCTTATTACTCATAAAGAAGCACACAAAATAGCGCAAGTAGTTAATGAAAAAGGTAATCCAAAAAAGACTAAACTGAAACCACATAATAAAAAATAAAAACTATTTGATTTAATATTTTAAGTGTCAGATTAATCTATAAGGGTTAGAGAAGAGTCAATTTTACTATTTTCCTTGAGCTGTTTGAGAAGCTATTTCTGAAGCAGCAGCAAGTAGGCTTTGTTGTTCTAAGTCGTCTAAAACTAAAGAAGTTAAAGCATTTGCCACTTCTTCTTCTTCAAAAGCAACTGCAGAAATGCCAAGTTGTTTAAGGTTTTCTTTGTGGTCTAAGAAACGAGTTCTAACAATAATACGAGTTTTAGGGTTTAATGAAGAAGCTAAAGATGTTGTTTCTAATGTCATATTCAAAGATGGAACAGTAATTATTAGATAACTTGCTTTTTTTATGCCAGCAGCAATTAAAATATCTTTTCTTGTAGAATTTCCATATATTACAGCTTGTCCTTGAGAGCTTAAATAATTTACAGTATCTATATTGATTTCTATTATAACAGGTTTTATTCCTTGTTCTATTAAAGCTTGAGTGACTTTTTTCCCTGTTGGACCGTATCCTACAACTATGGCAATTTTTTTAGAAAGATATTCTTCTGTAGGGAGTAAGTTTTTTGCTATTTCATTAACTTTATTACATTTTTTATTTACTGAGAAATTTAATATTTCCCATATTTTGTTTTTTGACCGCAAAAACCTTTCAAAAGAAGGTAGTTTTTTAAATATTGAAGGATTTAGAGTTATAGATACAATGGCACATATAACTATAGAATTATAAACTAAATCTCCAACCAGATCTAGACGTTTAGCTTCTTGAGCTAATATAAAAGAAAATTCTCCAACTTGTGCCAAGCCTGCAGCTACAGTGAGGGCTGTCCTTGTTGAGTATCCTAGAACAGAAACGACAATCAATGCTGTTAGAGGTTTAATTATTAAAACTATAATTAAACATATACACACAAGCAAAGGATACTCTATAATAAACTTCCAGTCAAAAAGCATTCCAACTGATAAAAAAAACAAAACTGCAAAAGCATCTCTTAGTGGTAAAATATCTGCTCCTGCCTGATAACTTACTTTGCTTTTACCAACAACCATACCTCCTAAAAATGCACCTAAAGCAAACGAGCTTTGAAAAACAAACGCTGCAATAACTGCAGTTGAAAAAGCTATAACTAAAACAGCTAAAGTAAAAAGTTCTTGAGAACGAGTTTTAACTATTTTTGATAAAAACCAGGGCACAAAACGTCCACCGCCCTTTATTACTAACAGCCATAATAAAATTACTTTTATTAAAGCTGCTCCTATAGCTTTAAATATTTCTATTGTTCCTAAAGATGTTGTACCAGAATTTGAAAGTACTACAGAAAGACTAGGAAGCGTGACTAAAATTAGTACAGTTAAAATGTCTTCTACAACAAGCCAACCTACAGCTACGTGTCCGTGGACTGTATTTAAAACATCATTGTCCTCTAAAACTTTTAAAAGAACAACAGTGCTTGCTACGGCAAGCCCTAATCCTAAAATTAACGAAGACTTAAAATCAATCCCAAGTAATGTCCCAAGAAAAATGCCAAAAAGTGTAGCCACTGTACTTTGTATAATAGCTCCAGGTATAGCAACACCTTTAACTGCAAAAAGATCATCTGTTTTGAAGTGCAAACCTACACCAAACATTAAAAGTATAACCCCAGCTTCTGAGAGTTGAAATGCTAAATTATAGTCTGCGACAAAACCAGGTGATGAAGGTCCTAGCAAAAAACCTGCAATAAGATAACCAACAATAGAAGAAAATCCTAATTTTTGTGTTATAAAACCAAACATTAGGGAAAGAGTAAAACCAGCTGCCATTATTTGTAATAATTGATAATCATGCATTAAACTTACCTATCGATCTGTCTAAAACCCTTAACACATATCCTCGCATTATCTTTTCGGTACTGCTATGTTAAAAATTGTATTTATAACACGATAAATTCTGTATTTTTGCTTTGAATTGTCAAAAAGCACACAGTAATTATACGCTTTAGAGTGTTTAGAGAAACTCCTATATTTTTCAATCAGTATAAACATATATTACTAAAAATGTTTTTTAATTCAAAAAATATTTTAGAATGTATATATTTAATTTGAGTTATTGTGTAACTACAGTAAGTGTTGTTGATCACTTTTATTTGGTGATCTAAAACATATACATAGGTGCCTTGTAATAGTTGGTTGGTTTATTAAGTTTATACAAAAACGCTCATCTCTAGCAGATGGCAGATTAGTAGGCGTCTATACTATAGTATAAAACTATCTTAAAATATAAAATTTTGTAAAATTTAATATTTGGGTGTTTCAAAAAGAGCTATTAGGTGCTATATTATATACCAAAACGATTTATTTAAAATATGCTATAATTATAAATAATTTAAACAAAAAATGAAATATATTTGCCAAAATATAAAAAGTATTACTAATAGTATAAATATATTAGAAAAAGTTACTGGTACCGTTGATTTAATTGCGGTAACAAAGACTTTTACACATTTTTCTGTTTTAGAGGCATTAAAATGTGGGGTTAAACATATAGGTGAAAGCAAAGTTCAAGAGGCTCTCGCTAAGTTTGCTCAGATTGAGGATAGTCTTAAAGGAGTTACTAAACATTTCATTGGACATTTGCAATCAAATAAAACGAAAAAAGTTGTAGAAGCGTTTGATTTAATACATTCTTTAGATAGTATAAAACTTGCTTGTAATATAAATCGTCATGCTGCAAATATTAATAAAATTCAAAATTGTCTTATAGAAGTAAAGGTTTCTAAAGAGCCTTCCAAAACTGGTATTAACCCAGATGCAGTTGCAGATTTTTATAATGAGTGTAAAAAATTTTCTAATGTTAACATTAAAGGTCTTATGCTTATAACTCCCTATAGCGATAATCCTAATAATTCAAGACCATATTTTAAACAAGTATATAATTTATTTAAAGATATACAAAAAAGTTTTATTGCTAACGATTTTAATATTCTTTCTATGGGAATGTCTAGAGACTATAAGATTGCCATAGAAGAAGGGTCGACAATGATTAGAATTGGTTCAGCAATATTTGGAGAAAGAAACTATGGAAATAAGTAAAAAGCTTTTTTTTATTGGTTCTGGAAATATGGCTCAAGCTATTATAAGAGGTCTTTTGGAAAGCAAGCTTGTAAAAGCTCAGAATATTATTTGTAATGATGTTATAAAAGAAAAAGTTTTAAATCTTCAACAAAAGTTTGGTGTATCTGTAGCAGAGACTAAAGGTGAAGCGTTAATAGATGCTGATATTATTTTTCTTTCTGTAAAACCTCAAAATATGTTAGAAGTTTTTGGTGAGATAAGAAATTTTGTAAAAAAAAATACGATTATTATTTCAATAGCTGCTGGGATAACTACAAAATTTATTGAAGAAAATATAAGAAAAGATGTTGCAGTTATTAGAGCTATGCCTAATACACCTGCTTTAGTACGTTGTGGAGCTACTGCTTTATGTAAAGGCAGGTTTGTTTCTAAGGAGCAGCTTCAAAAGGCAAAAAGTTTGTTTGCTTCTATAGGAAAAGCAGAAATTCTTGATGAAGATAAGTTTAATATTATAACGGCCTTGTCGGGTTCTGGTCCGGCTTATATATTTTATTTTTGTGAGCTTTTACAGGAATCTGCTTTTAAATTAGGTTTGAGTAAAGAAATGGCAAAAAGTTTTGCAGTACAAACTGTTTATGGTTCAGGTAAGATGTTAGATATAACGAATGAATCTGCAGAGATTTTAAAAGAGAAAGTTAAGTCTCCAAAAGGTACGACAGAAGTTGCTTTAAAATATTTTGAATCTCAAAATCTTTCAAATATAGTTTATAATGCTATGCTTCTGGCGATGGAAAGATCAAAAGAACTTAGCAAGTAATGGAGGGAATTGTAATGATTATAAAAGTAAGAGTTATCCCTAATTCAAAAAGAAGTGAAGTGATAAGTAGAGTAGGTTCTATTTTAAGAGTAAAAGTTGCAGCACCTGCTGTTGATGGAAAAGCAAATGAGGAACTTTGCGATTTCTTAGCAGATTTTTTTGATGTAAAAAGATCAATGATTTTTTTAAGAAAGGGTGAGCGTGGTAGAGAAAAAACTATTGAAGTTATAGGTCGTTCAGAAGAAGAGTTAAACGAAGTTTTAGATACAATACCGTAAATTTAATATAAAGCTTTAAGGATAAAAAATGTCAGAGCAAAAAGATTACTCAAAAACTGTAAACCTCCCAAATACAAACTTTCAAATGAAGGCAAATTTATCTCAAAGAGAACCATCTTTTGTAAAAGAATGGAATGAAACTAAACTTTATGAGAAACTTTGCGTAAAAAATAGAGATAAAGAAAAATTTATTTTCCATGATGGCCCTCCATATGCAAACGCTCACATACATATAGGTACAGCTCTTAACAAAGTTTTAAAAGATTTTATAATTAAATATCGCTCTATGTCTGGAAATTATGTGCCGTTTACTCCAGGGTGGGATTGTCATGGACTTCCGATAGAACAGCTAGCTTTAAAGGAACTCAACACTGATAAAAATAAAGTAGATAAGCTGGTGTTTAGAAAGCAAGCTGCAAATTTTGCAAGAAAATTTGTTGAAATACAAAAATCAGAATTTCAAAGATTTGGAATTCTTGCTGATTGGGACAATCCATATTTAACTTTAGATCCAAAGTATGAATCTTCTATAGTTAAAGTTTTTGGAGATTTAGTAAAAGAAGGTTTTATTTATAGAAGAAAAAAGCCTGTATATTGGTGCCCTACATGTGAAACGGCTATGGCTGATGCAGAAGTTGAATATGCTGATCATTCTTCAGATTCTATTTTTGTAAAGTTTAAAATCTTATCTGTTCCAAATATTCTTAAGGCAAAAGAGTCTTTATTAAAAAATTTTTCTGTTTTAATTTGGACAACAACGCCTTGGACGCTCCCATCAAATGTCGCTTTGGCTTTTAATGAAAAGCTGGACTATGCCTTAGTTACTTATAAAATGGAAGACGGCAGAAAAGAAAATCTAGTGGTTGCTAAAGCGCTAGTAGAGAATGTTAAAAACAAAATAAAAGCACTTGATTATAAAATACTTATGGAATCTAAAGGGATTGATTTTGTAAATATAAAATGCCAAAACCCTTTGTTAGAATACAAGCAATCTCAAGGTATCGTTGCAGAATTTGTCAGTATGGAAGATGGCACTGGTATAGTACATATTGCTCCTGGACATGGTCCGGAAGATTATCAAGCAGGGTTGGAGTATGGTTTAGAAATTTTGTCTCCTATCAATGGCAAGGGATTGTATACAAAGGAAGTAACTGAATTAGAGAATATTTATATCTTTAAAGCCAATCCAATAATTATTGAAAAGCTTGAGAAAGAAGGCAAGATTCTTGCAAAGTTTAAAATGGAACACTCTTATCCTCATTGCTGGAGGTGTAAGAAGCCAATAATTTTTAGAGCTACGCCTCAATGGTTTTTGTCTGTAGATCGCAATGAATTAAGGGAAGAATTGTTAAATTCTGTTAAAGATGTAAACTGGATCCCAAAATACAGTGAAAATAGAATTAATTCTATGTTACATAGTCGTCCCGATTGGTGTTTAAGTCGTCAACGTTTATGGGGAGTACCCATCCCAGTATTTTATTGTAAAGAATGTGGAGAACCTCTAGTAAATCCAGAAATTATAAATAAAATAGCAATTCTTTTTGGGCAAAAGGGTTCGGACTCGTGGTTTGAAATGTCAGAAGAAGAGCTTTTAGCTAATACAAATGCAACATGTTCAGTTTGTCAGTCTTCTTCCTTTTTAAAGGAAGAAGATATTCTTGATGTTTGGTTTGATTCTGGCGTTTCTTATGAGGCAGTTTTATCAAGTGGAAATTATAAAGATTTGGAATTTCCTGCAGATTTGTATCTTGAAGGCAGCGATCAACATCGTGGGTGGTTTCAGACATCATTAATTCCGTCAGTTGCCCTTAAAGGGACTGCTCCTTATAAAAATGTTTTAACAAACGGTTTTGTTGTAGATGGGCATGGTAGAAAAATGTCAAAGTCTACATGCAATGGTATTTCCAGTGAAGAATTAATAAGCAAGTATGGTGCAGATATAGTACGTTTATGGATAGCTTCAAGTGATTATAAGGAAGATATTAGAATATCAGACGAAATTATAAAAGGCTTGAGTGATAGTTATAGAAAAGTAAGAAATACTCTAAGGTTTTTGCTTGGGAATTTAGGGGATTTTAGGTTAGATAAGTCTTTAACATTTGAAAATATGCAGGAAATAGATACATATGCTCTTAGTAAGTTGCAGCATTTAATTTCTGTAGTTTCTTCCTCTTATGAAAGTTATGAATTTCACAAAGCAGCAACGGCAATTAATAATTTTTGCGCTGTTTTTTTAAGTGGTTTTTACTTAGATGTTCTTAAAGATATTTTATATTGCAATAAAAAAGACAGTATAGAAAGGGCAAGTGCGCAATCTGCAATGTTTATAATATGTTCAATTATAATAAGATTAGTAGCGCCTATTCTCTCTTTCACTTGTGAAGAGGCTTTTAAAGAACTAAAAAGAATAGACCCTTCTTTACCTGAATCTGTTTTTCTTTCAGATTTTCCTGTAGAAAATAGTAAATTTATTCTTCAATCTGAAATTTTGAATAAATGGAATAAAATCCTTGATGTCAGAAGTGAACTTTTATCTGTTTATGAGAAATTAAGACAAGAAAAAGTTATAGGCTCAAATTTAGAGGCTGCCTTAGAAATAACTTATGGGAAAAAATATTTGGATTTCTTTAGCGATAAAAGTCTTGTAAGTTTAGTTTTAGGCAGTTGGGATATAAAGTTAAAGCAATCAAATAATGAAGAAGATTTGGTTATAAAGGCAAGAAAGTCAGAATATAAAAAGTGTGCAAGATGTTGGAAACACATAGATAATATAGTTGAAGATTTATGTACTAGATGTTCAGAGGCAATTAAATGAAAAAACCTATTATTTTAGGTTTAATTTTGCTTGTTTTAGACCAATTTACAAAATATCTTGTGAGTACTGTTATTAGTTATGGTCATTTTGTTACTATGATATCTTTTTTTGATTTTTTTAATATTGTAAATATTAGAAATACAGGTACTGCTTTTAGTATGTTTCAAGGGCAGAATTTTATATTTTCTGTTGGGATATTTATTATATTAAGTTTAATAACTATATTCTTTTATAGATCTTGGAACAAAATGAGTAAAATATGGCAGTATTCATTTTGCCTTATAATTTCAGGTGGTATTGGTAATCTTGTAGATAGGATATTTAGAGGAGCTGTTGTAGATTTTTTAGATTTTGGTATTGGCTCCTTAAGGTGGCCTTCTTTTAACATTGCAGACTCTTGTATTTTTATAGCAAGTTGTCTTATAATTTTTGATATTCTAGTGCTTAATAAACAAAAGGTATAAGTATGTATCCAATACTATTTAGTTTTGGCAACTTTAGAATATTTTCATATGGCCTTTTTGTAGCTTTGGCTTTTATTGTTGCTATGTATTATCTTTCTTATTCTTTAAATAGATTGGAATTTAAAATTTTTTCTCAAGAAGAACTTTCTTCTTTTTTTGTATACTTAGTATTTTTTGGCATTATAGGTGCTAGGATTTTTTATGTTTTAACAAATATAAATGAATATATTGTTAGTCCATTAGATATCTTTAAGGTTTGGCAAGGCGGGTTAGTATATTATGGCGGTTTTATAACTGTAAGTATTTTTGCGATAATATATTGTAGAGTTAGAAATATACAAGTTTTATATCTTGGTGATTTTTTTGCTCCAGCTCTTGCTTTAGGTCATAGTATAGGTAGGATAGGATGTTTTTTTTCAGGATGTTGTTATGGAAAAGAAAGTAATCTACCTTGGGCCGTTGTTTTTACAGATAAGCAATCTTTAGCAGTTCTAGGAGAACATTTACACCCAACTCAAATTTACGAGTCTTTGGGGAATTTTTGCATATTTTTTATCTTGCTTTTTTATTCAAAAAAGAAAAGAAGAATTGGAAATATTTTTGCTATTTATTTGATCTTATATTCTATTTTAAGATTTGTAGTGGAATGTTTTAGAGGTGATGATAGAGGAATACAGTATTTTGGTCTATCAATTTCTCAAAATATGTCTATAATTTTATTAATAATTGGAGTACTTATATATGCAAGAAAAGCTTCGTTACGAAAAACTTAAAAAAGAAAGAATAGACCATTATTTAGCTTCTGTATATACAGCTTATTCACGTTCATATTTTCAAAAACTTACTTTAGAACAAAAAATTTTTGTAAATGATAAACCTGTTTTAGCAAGTTATAAATTAAAATGTGACGATGTTATTAACATTGAATTTAAACAAGAAAAAACTAATAAAATTGAACCTGAAAATATAAAATTGGATATTGTATACGAGGATAATGATATAATAATAATAAATAAGCAGTCTGGTATTGTTGTGCACCCGTCGTATGGACATGCTTCCGGTACTCTTCTTAATGCGTTAGTTGCACATTCAAATGGGAAGTATAATCCTTATTTAGTCCACAGACTTGATAAAGATACTTCAGGTATTATAATTTTTGCAAAAAATGAAAAATCTAAAATAAGTATCTCTAAGCAATTACAAAATAGAGCAATAAAAAAAGTATATTATGCAGCAGTTAAGGGGATAATTGTTGAAAATAAAGGACGTATAGAGGCTCCTCTTGGTAGATCTCCTCAAAATAGAAAATTGATGTCAGTAAATTCTTTAGCAAAAAAGATGGCTATAACAGAGTTTAAAGTTATCTCTAGAAAAGATGGATACACTCTCTTAGAAGTAAGAATTATTACAGGAAGAACTCATCAAATAAGAAGTCACATGAAATATATAAACCATCCAGTTGTTGGAGATTTTCAGTACGGTGGTCCAGATATGATAAATGGCAAGAGTTATCAAAGGCAGATGCTGCATGCTTATAATATAACGTTTACTCACCCAAGAACTTCAAAAGAAATTAGTTTCACAGCATCTTTACCTAAAGATATGGTAGAAATTTTTGAAAGCAAATAGTTTTTTCATTTTAACATAACAGCGTCACGGTCTGAGAGTAGGTCTAGGAAAGCAGCGGATATGTTGTATACATTACAATAGGAAGAGATGTTAATGGAATTGTTATCTAGATAAAAAGAAGAGGTGAGGGTGACAGGGTTAGAAGAATCATCTTTAGTATCAAGAGATATATAAGCGCCATATATGTATGATATATTGGAAAAGCTAGATATGTTGATAGAGTTATTAGTGAATGAGAATATGTATTAAATATATTTATATTATTACTTATTCTTTTGTGGGAACCCAAAAGGTCAAGAGAGGAATTAGGAAGTAAGTTCATATTTTTGCCAGTCGTATCATTTGTGGGAAGAGGGAAGAGTAGAAAATACAAATGGGATTAGTCTTGATTTTTCCCAAAAGACACAAATTTTGATAATATAT
>NZ_JAITJM010000017.1:0-5393 GCF_031278955.1 Candidatus Endomicrobiellum cubanum
GTAGGTAATGGTAATGCTTCCTACAATGGCGCTGGCCTTCTTGCTAGACTTGATCTCCTAAATAACTTCTACTTCGATGCTTCCGCTAGGTTCGGCCTCTCTTCCTCCGATTTCTTTAATTTTTAGATTTTAACATCTTAGAAAAATTAATTTATGGTTCATATATTGTACCATCATGCAGTTCAACATATAAACCGATTCTTTCAATATCATAAACTTTAGGCTTATCTATTTTCAATTTTAACAACTTTTCTAAAATTATTTCAGGTTTAATTGTTTTACCGCTTCCAAAACGAAGTTGCAATCTCAAATCATTATTTTCTATTTTTAACAATTTTATTAAAGGTTTAACATCTATCTCTAAAACGTTATCTTTTTTTGTTTTAAGTGCTAAAATTTTATCTTGCAATAAAAATTTATCTACATCTTTTTGAGAAACATCTATACTTTTAATCTTATATTCTGATACATTAGCAAGTCTGTCTATTGACGGAAATGATAATGGTATTTTTTTTACGCTGATTAAACTATAACCTTCCGGCAAAACTTTAGATATTTTTAATTTTACCGCTTCAATATCAACATACTCAGTAAAACATAGTTCCATATATTCGCTAGAGCTTTCTTGCCCTATTGAAAGCGGAGGTCCGTAAGAAGATTTTACTTGGGGACTAAACCCTCCAGTAAAAGCAATTGGCAAACCTGAACGTCTTGCTGCACGTCTAAAAACTTCTATTTGCTCTAAATGGGAGATATATTTTATTATTCCTTTTTTAGAAAAACAAAGTCTTAACCGCATAACAGGAACAAGCACAGATATTTTAGGTTCTACATAATTTTCTGGTAATCCACACTGAATTTTATCAAAGGATTTAATAGTAACATCTGCAGTTTCGTTTATCCCTTTTATGTAATCTTTATATAAATCTTCTTTTGAAACGCCAAAAAATAAATGATCCCATGGAAATATTTCACCATAATTTCTGCTTCTATACACATAAAAATTTAAATCAATATTACATTCTTTTAAAGATTCGTACCAAGTACTATTGCCAAATTTGTCTGCCCACTGATCAAACCTCGCACCTTTTTCCCAGGCTTTATAAATTACCTTAGAAAGTCTCCTATCACCTCTTGCAATTAGCGCCTCTAGTACGCTTGCCATATGATTATGCGCCTTTACATTTGCAGGAAGCAATTTATTTAATAGTTCTATTTTCTGCTTTATATAATCTTCCTGTGCCATAGGTACCCACTGAAATGCAGTTTGAGCTTTTGGCACAAATGGAGAAACAGTTATATTAAAACTTAAATTTTTTGCTTCTTTTTTTACGAACTTTACTATACGTTGTATTCCAATTATATCTTCATTTGTTTCTGTCGGAAGACCTATCATAAAGTAAAGCTTTATGGTTTTCCAACCCATAGCATTTGCAGTAAGTAGTGTTTCTACTATTTGTTTTTCAGAAAGGTATTTGCCTATAACATTACGAAGTCTGTCAGATCCAGCTTCTAGAGCAAAAGTAAGTGTCGGTCTTTTACTTCTATTTATATATTGAGCAATTTTAAGAGACCGTTCATTACATCTTAAAGAGGGAAGCGAAATATTCAAATTTGTCTTTCTGTATAAATTATTCATTTCAATTAAAAGTTTGTCCAAATGTTTGTAATCACTACATGAAAGAGAAGAAAAAGCAATTTCTTCAAAGCCAGTAGATAATATCCCTTTTTTAACTAGATCCAACAATGTTTCCAAAGGTCTTTGCCTAAAAGGACGATAATATTTAGAAGCTTGGCAAAAACGACATTGACCAGGGCAACCTCTGGCAACCTCTATATTTAATCTATTGTGTACAGTTTCTACAAAAGGGATTATTTTTTTTGATGGGAAATATGCATTATCAAAATTTAAAATTTTCTTAGTAATAACATGTTTTAAATCTTTATTTATAGGCTTTACAGACTTTATAGTATTGTCTTGATTGTACTCTACACTATAAAAAGATGGTATATATACGCCTTCAATAGCAGACAATTTTTTTAAAGTATCTATCCTAGAAAGCTTCTCTTTTTTAGAATTTTTACAGACATTTATTATTTCTTCTATAATCTCTTCCCCATCACCCAAAACAAATAAATCAAAAAAATCACAAAAAGGTTCAGGATTAGTTAAAGAAGGCCCTCCCGCAATTACAAGAGGTTCATTTTCTGTTCTATCTTTTGCAAATATAGAAATACCAGATAAATCTAAAATATTAACAACATTTGTAGCAACAAGTTCACACTGAATTGTAAAACCAAAAATATTAAAATTTTTAATTTCAGTACGAGATTCTAAAGAAAATAAACTTAAATTTTCTTGCCTTAAAATGTTTTCTAAGTCCTTGTCTGGCGCAAATGCTCTTTCACACCTAGCAAGTTTTCTTTCGTTTATTAAGTGATATAAAATCTCTAAACCTAAGTTAGATGCCCCTACTTCATAAATATCAGGGAAGCACAAAACAATAGAAAAATTTGTAGACATATCTGGTTTATAAGAATTTAGTTCACTATTTATGTATCTTGCAGGTTTTTGTACACGGTTTAATATTAAATCGATTTCTGATATTTTTCCCATTATCTCCATCCACTCATTACGACTCAACGATTTTAGCACATATATTCTAAAATGACAAAATAATATAAAAAGTGTTATAATTGACAAAACTTAAAAAGGAGTAACAAACAAACGACTTGTTACATAAATGAGTCTATCTAAAATTTTTTACATATCTTCTTAGTGTACCATTTTGGGCACAGCTGCGTTAAAAAACTTGGTTTATCACATAATAAACTCTGCGTTTTTGCCTTGCTTTGTCAAAAAATTTACTCTAAATTATACGCTTTAGAGGTTTTAGAGAGACGAGAATTAACAAATTGTTGGTTTAGATTATTATGAAAAGAAATGATGTAAGAAATGTAGCTATTATAGCACATGTAGACCACGGTAAGACCACAATAGTAGATTCTCTACTTAAATTTTCTGGACAATTTAATGTTAAAAGTGATGAAGCTCAAGATATGGTGTTAGACTCCAATCCTCTTGAAAGAGAAAGAGGTATAACAATATTAGCAAAGTGTACTTCTGTAAATTATAAAAATACTATAATAAACATAGTAGACACACCTGGACATGCAGATTTTGGTAGCGAAGTAGAAAGAGTATTAAAAATGGTTGATGGCGCTATACTAATGGTGGATGCTGTAGAAGGTCCTATGCCACAGACAAGATTTGTCTTAAGAAAAGCTCTTGCTTTAGGTCTTAAACCTATTGTAGTTATCAATAAAATGGATAGACCGAATGCCACTCCTAGCACAGTTATAGATAACGTTTTTGAATTGTTTATGAAGCTTGGCGCAAACGATGAACAATTAGATTTTCCTATAATTTATGCATCTGGTAGAGACGGTTGGGCTAGTTTGAAAATGGAAGAAAAAGGGCAAGATATAGAACCTGTTTTTACAACAATTCTAAATCAGGTCCCTCCTCCAGAAGCTGATATGGAAAAACCTTTACAAATGCAGGTAACAATTCTTGATTACAACAATTTTCTAGGCAATGTTGGCATCGGGAGAATTTTAAATGGAGTGATAAAAAAGGGGCAGACAATAGCGCTTGTAAATGAAGGTAATATAAATTCTCCAAAAATTACAAAAGCAGTACGTATAGATAAATTTTATGGACTTGGAAAACAAGAAGTAGAACAAGCTCAAGCCGGAGATATTGTATCTATAGCAGGCCTTGAAGGTGTAGAGGTCAGTGATACTGTTTGTAGTATAGATAATATTTTACCTCTTCCAAGGCTTTCTATAGACGAGCCTACAGTTTCTATGAACTTTCTAGTAAACGATTCTCCTTTTGCTGGAAAAGAAGGTAAATTTTTAACTAGTAGACATATAAAAGCTAGATTGGAAAAAGAAGCTCAAACAAATGTTGGTCTTAAAATAGAAACTTTAGAAGGAGAGGGTAAATTTAAAGTTTATGGTAGAGGAGAACTACATTTAACAGTTTTAATTGAAACAATGCGTAGAGAAGGTTTTGAGCTCGCTGTATCTTCGCCAGAGGTTATATACAAAGAAGTTGATGGTAAAATTTATGAACCTATGGAATTTTTAACTTTAGATATAGAAAGTCAATATCAGGGAATAGTATTTGAACTTGTAGGCAAGAGATCAGCAAAGCTAGAAAACATGATAAGCGAAGGTGAAGATAGATTAAGACTTGAATACATAATACCTTCCAGAGCTTTAATAGGCTTTAAAAATGAATTTCTAACAAACACTCGTGGAGAAGGCATTATGCATCACAGTTTTTACGATTATATGCCTAAAGTGAATGTTTCAAATTTAAGGACATCAGGTGTCTTTATAGCAAAAGAGCAGGGAAAGACAACAGCGTATGCTTTAGACAATTTACAGATAAGTGGACAACTCTTTGTAGGGCCTGGAGCAGAAGTTTATGAAGGTATGATAGTAGGGCAAAACTCAAGAGATAATGATCTGGTTGTAAACCCTTGTAAGCTAAAAAAACTAACTAATATGAGGAGCAAGAGTGCTGATGATGCACCAATGCTTACACCTCCTAAAATTATGAATCTAGAACAAGCAGTTGAATACATTGCTCCAGATGAACTTGTTGAAGTAACTCCAATGTCTATACGCTTAAGAAAAAAAGTTTTAAATCATCTTTTAAGAAAACGGACTTCCCAAAAAGAAAGTGAAGAATAAGCGCCTAATTTAGATAAGACTATTTAGATTTACGAATGAGTTTAACTATCTAAGCTTTTTAGATATCCTATTGCTTTTTGATCTACAAATTCTGGTTTTTTTATTGACTCCATGCATAACCAGTTTTTATTTTCTGGACATTCAAACCATTTTTTAAATGGCAAGGTGGTCTACAAACGTTAAGCATCTATATTGATGTTATCTTTATATATCTTTATACATGATACTCCATATCCGTAGGACCCCAAAGAACTATACTTTTGAGATTAATCGCCTTTGCTACATGGACACAAAACTATCACAATATTGGATAATTTTAAAACTTCATATAATATGTTTCTTGACGCAATATATCTCCTAGCCCAACTTGAAGTCTAAAAGCGATATGAATATTAAAATAAACAAGTAACAAATAAGGAAAACTCTTGATAAAATCTTTTACAGCATCATGATAATATTTAAATTTCTGATACAATCTTATTTTTCTATAAAATTTCATATTTTCTCATTTTATGCAATATAACACAGCGTAATTTACAGGCCTACTTTCGTTAGCAGTATTATTAATTCCTAGGTCAAACGAAACATTTTTGATGTAATATTTCGATGAATTCCCCGAACCAAAA
>NZ_JAITJM010000057.1:0-10793 GCF_031278955.1 Candidatus Endomicrobiellum cubanum
TACTTAGATGGGACTTGAGAAATGAGAAAGGAGATAAAGTTGCTCCTGGTGTTTATTTTATAACTATAAAATCTGATTCCGCAAAAACTCAAGTCAAAAAGTTTGCTGTGAAAATATAACCTGACATAATAAGCTTAAAGTTTTTAGAGAAGCCCTTAAGAGAAAAGAGGGATTTATAGAATTTGTTTAATTGTTTTTAGCGTAAAACTAAAGAGTAAAAATGATACAGGATAAAATTGAAATCAATAAAGAATTTAAGCAAGCCCTTGATTTAATAGAAAAAAGCAGAGATTGTGTTTTTATTACTGGTAATGCTGGTACAGGCAAGACTACTTTTCTGCACTATTATATTACTCGTACTCATAAAAAGACGGTGGTTCTTGCGCCTACAGGAGTTGCAGCTCTTAATTGTGGAGGAGAAACAGTTCATTCTTTTTTTCATTTTAAAACAGATATTACTTTATCAAAAATCAAAAAAAAGAATCTTTCTGAAAAATCTATATATAAGAGAGTTGAAACTATTGTTATAGATGAAGTTTCCATACTAAGATGCGACCTTTTAGATTGTATAGATAAATTTTTAAGATTAAATAGACAAAAACCTCAAGAATCTTTCGGTGGCGTTCAGATAGTGTTTATTGGAGACTTACGGCAACTCCCTCCAGTGGTAAAAAAGGAAGAATATAGCATCTTTAACTCTATATATAAATCTCCATACTTTTTAAGTGCCTATTCGTTGCAAGATTGTGTGCTGCATACAGTGGAATTAAAAAAAGTTTACAGACAACAAGATTATAATTTTATTACATTGTTAAATAGTGTGCGTAATGGTACAGCTGATGATGAAGATCTTTTAAAACTAAACTCGCGAGTAGGTAAAACAGCTTTGGATAGAGGTGTATCGATTTGCCTTACAACAACAAACAAAAAAGCAACTTTAATAAATCACAAGTACCTTTCACAAATCAAAACGGAAAAAGCAATATTTTCTGCCCAGACAGAAAATATTGATGAAAACTCTAAAAATATGCCTGCAGACTGGGAGCTTGTTATAAAAAAAGGTGCTCAAGTAATGATGTTAAATAATGATATTAAGGATAGGTGGGTAAACGGTAGTGTAGGTATAGTTGAAGATATATGTAATAGTAGTTCTTCAGACAAAACGCTTATATATGTAAAATTCCAAAACGGGAGAACAGAAGCAGTGGAACCATTTAAATGGGAATTATTCAAATATAAATGGAATGAGCAGCAACAACAAATAGAAACAGAAAGAGCAGGCTTTTTTAAGCAATATCCGCTGAAACTTTCATGGGCTGTTACAATACACAAAAGTCAAGGGAAAACTTTTGATAATGTAGTCATAGATATGGAATACGGTGCTTTTGCTCCTGGGCAATTGTACGTAGCATTAAGTAGATGTAAATCTTTAGAAGGTATCTCATTTCTTAGACCATTAACTAAAAGAGATATTTTAGTGTCACAAAAATTTTACTAACATTTTAATGTCAAAAGGTTTTACCAAAACGAAAGCTATGCCATGGTATATATAACTCAGAAAAGTATAATAATGTTGGGTCTATACAGTTCAATGGAGGGCATTTTGGTCCATGCATAAATGGACAAACAAATTTAAATTGTGGCATATTTTCAGCGATAAGATTGTTTTATCATCTAGGTCTGCAAGGCATAGTTGATAAAGATTTATGGTACAAAATAATATTACTAGCCAAAGAGAGCTTGCTGCTACTATTGCAGGCAAAGAATTTAAAAGTCAAAGTCAGTATGCCATCTCCATCTTTCATTCTCGCTATCTCTCTTTCCCAATCAGCAGACGATACATAGAAGCCACGTTTTTGCCTTTTCTCCTCTCCTGACTTGACCGTTTGGGTTCCCCCAAACCTCCTTTTTTATGAATGATTTCCCCTTTTTTTCCTTAAAACGGTCAAGTCAGGAGAGACTTTCATCAGAGAAAGGGAACAAGATTTTTTTGTTAAGATAATAAAATGTTAAATAGTGCAGTTTAGTTATATTAAGACAAGTGTGTAAAAACCTAGACTTTACAGTAGAGATGCCTTTAAGTTCTTCAAATACATCCGAGGTTTCTCCATATTGCGAATATATGCTTGTAACCTAATAAAAAAGGAAGATTGACAAAAACAACAAAAAAAGCATGGAATTGTAACTCTTGATTTCATTGATTCACCTGACTTGAGCATTAGGGTTCCTCCAAACTTTCTTTTTACATAATAATAGACAAGTAATAAAAATATTTTTCTCAAAGATATTATATTAATTTTTCTGATTTTAATGCTTTAAATAGTTTGTTAAAAGCAGTTTTTATATTAATGAGAGGCGTAGCTATGGCTATTCTTATAAAGTTTGTGCCTTCAACTCCAAAACTGCTGCCCATTGCAACCCAAAGCTTTGCTTTATTTTCAAGAATATCTTTTAGATGTTTTTCATTAATACCTAATTCAGTGCAATCAATCCAGATAAGGTATGTTCCTTCAGGGTCAACCAGCTTTAGTTTAGGTATATTAGTTTTTAAAAAGTTGCGAATGTAAGATAAGTTATTATAAATATAATCTTTTACTTCTTTCAGCCATTTATCACCATACTTATAAGCTGTTTGACAAGCAACTACACCTGACTTGCTAAGTCCATCATAGCCAGTTTTTGCAATTTCTAAGATCACTTTTTCTTTAAAATTTTTGTTTGCAATGAATATATTAGCAATTTGCAATCCTGCAAAGTTAAACGTTTTTCCTCCAGAAGTGCACATAACAGTATTCATTAAAAAATCTTTTTTTAATGATGCAAAAACAATATGTTTGTATCCTTTATATGCAAAGTCACAATGTATTTCATCAGCAACTATTATTACTTTATGTTTTAAACATAGGGTGCCTAATTTTATAAGATCTTCTTTTCTCCATATCTTTCCAATTGGGTTGTGAGGACTGCATAAAATAAACATTTTAACTTTATTTTTTACTATTTTATTCTCAAAATCTTTAAAGTCTATTGTGTACTTCCCATTTTTGTAAATTAAAGAATTTGTTATTAGTTTTCTATTGTTGTTCTCTATAACATTACTAAAAGGCGCATATACAGGTGTTTGTATTATAATAGCATCTCGGCTTTTTGTTAAAGCTCTAATAGTCATAGTTATTGCAAAAACTACACCAGGCGTATTTACAAGCCAGTCAAATTTTATGCCAAAATTAAAGTTTGAAGCAAACCACTTTTGTATTGGTTCAAAATATTCTTGGTTTGTTGTAGTGTACCCAAAAACTGCATGTCTTGCAGATTTTTCTAAAGCTTTTGTAAGTTCAGGCATAACTTTAAAGTCCATATCTGCAAGCCACATAGGGAAAAGACCATCAGGCATGCCATATTTTTTTGCCGAATCATATTTTACAGAGTTTGTATTTTTTATTTTAATAATTTTGTCAAAATTATATTTCATAGGTAAGCCTCCTTATTTTAAATAAAGTAAAGAGATAAATTATTCTACATTATTATTAGTGGTAAATAAAATTTATTTGTTTATACTGTTGATATATTCTAATGCTTTCTTTGCAACAAATTCTGGAGAAATGGAATCCATACATAAAGATCTTTCATTCCTAAGCAAACATTTTCCCCAAAATGTATTGTCAAGAAAATGATAACAATCTCTACATAGCGAAGAAGTAATATTAATATTTTCAGGATAACCTGAATATTTAGCAGATGTTGGCCCAAACACAAAACTATAGATTTTGTTCCTAACGCTTTTGAAATATGTGTACATGCCCCATCTATATCTATGTGAAGCAGCGAATTTTTTAGTATTGTGCAAAGTTCATCAAAAGATGTTTTTTTTGCGGTATTGATAAAATTTTCTTCAAAGTGATGGTTAGAAACGCCTACTTGAACAATTTTTATACTTTTTAATTGGCTTTTTAGGATACTCAATAATTTGCGCCAATGGTTAACATCCCAGCATTTAGGATCTCCGTTTGTGCCACTGCCTCCGAAACCGTAATTGAAAGTTATATATTTCAAGTTTTCTAGCATGGTAAACTTCCCAAATGTAGTTGAATAGTTAATAGTAAGGGATATAACTTCTATATTATCAACCCCTGCTATGACTTTTTGCATAGCGACATAATGCAAATTATTATTTATATAAGAATTATCTGCGGAAAAATATTTGTTTTTATAGTTTTTTAAGTTTTGTAATATTCTAATTGATTCTGGTTTTCTACGAGTGTTAAAAATAATTTTTTGATTTATATTTCCATAAATTTTTTCATTTTGATATTCAAGGAATAAATCGTAAATTACATCATATTTTTTGTTGGTTAAAATAATCAAATCAATCTCAAACAAAAATCTTATATTTTTTATGCCTTTAAATAAAAGATACACGCCTCTGTTTGTATAGATATCAATGGTAACATTTGGGAACATTTTTATGAATTCATTTATAATGTTTATTTTTCTAATAGTATCACCAACACCACCTTCAATAATGAAAGCAGCATAAAATTTATTATACCTATTTCGAGAAATAGCTAATCTAAGGAAACTATGAAAGCATCTTAAACATCCTTTAGTTAAATGTTCTAACTTTTTTAAAGTAAATTTATTTATATTTGTAGAGCTTTTGTTATTTTCTTTTGAATATTTGTAAATTTTATCAAGGTTTTGGTTTAAAACATTATTGTTTTGTGTGTAAGGATACTCGTAGATCATGGGGCAATCCTTTTTTGTAAAGAGTATAATTAAATTTTGTTTATAATAGCAAAATATATTGTTAAATCAAATATGAAAAGGAGCTATTGAAAATATTGTTAAAAAATGAGTATTTTTGTACAATTTATCAATATATTGTATCAAGGGGTATTTATGTTAAAAGAAGAGCTTGAAACTACTGCTTTTTTGGCAAGAATAGATATTAAAGAAGATGAAAAAGAAAAATATCTTAAAGATATAAACTCTATGTTTGAATATATAGAAATTTTACAAGAACCAGATGTTGCTAATTTAAAACCAACAACACACGTCACTGAACTTAGGAATGTGTGGAGAGAAGATGTTGTAAGGCCCTGTCCCAGAGAAGTAATAGAACAAATGCTTAATAGTGCTCCTGAAAGAGAGGGCACTTTTTATAAAATCAAAAAGGTTATAGAGGCGCAATGATAAAGGCAATTTATTTTAAAAATGGGTCAGTTGTTACAGAGCGCGATGCCTTAAAAGTAGCAGAAGATTATAACAATAAGCTAGACCTTATTTGGATAGATATTCATTTAAAAAATCACGAGCTAACTCACCAAGAGACAGTTCTTCTTACAGCAACTTTTCGTTTTCATGAAATGTCTATAGAAGATTGTCTTTTTCCTCAATATTATCCAAAAATAGAGGAGTTTGAAAACTACGTTTTTGGTGCTATACACGGTATACAGCTTAAACCGAATTATTATCAAGAATTTGAAGATAGTATTTATGAACTTAACTTTTTTGTGGGCAAAGGGTTTTTGGTTACTGTGCATACAGAAGAATTGTTTTTTCTTGAGACAATTTTTGAAAGAGCAAAGGCTCGTCCTCAGGTTGAAATGAAAAGTTTGGAAAATTTGCTTTATAACGTTTTTAATAAAGTTGTTTCTAGTTATGAGTTTACTTTAGAAAAAATTGATGACAAAATGGAAGGTTTAGAAGATGAAATTCTTGAAGATCCAGAAGCAGAAAACATGGAAGATATTTTAGATACAAAAAAAGTAATTTTTGCTATGCGCAAAATTGCAGAATCTCAACAAGCTGCGTACGTCTATTTTACTAGAGCAAATAACAATTTAATAGCCAGAGAGTATCTTGTTTATTTTCGTGATATTTATACTCAATGCGCGAGAATGAACCAAGCCATAATTATGCGAACTCAAATGATTGTAAGCTTGATAGAAGTTTATATGTCAAGTGTTACAGTAAAGCTTACTGAGGTTATGAAGTTTCTTACAGTTATAGCTACAATTGTAATGCCAGTTCTTATTGTTTCAGGATATTATGGGATGAATGTTGTTTTTCCTGAATATTCTTTTTTCGGTCAAAAAGGAAGTTGGTTTTTTGCGGTGGGAATAATGCTCATTACAATAATTGCTATGTTAGTATATTTTAAAAAGAAAAAGTGGTTTTGATTATGATTAGAGCTAAAGAAATAAGAACAAAAATTTGTTCCCAGGAACTAAAGAGTGTGGATGTAGTAAAGGAATGTTTCAGTTGTATAAAAGAAGTAAATCCTAAAGTCAAAGCTTTTTTAAAGCTAAATGAAACAAGTGCTTTAGAGCAAGCTGAGCAAGTTGACAAAAAAGAAATTAAGAAATACGGTCTTCTTGAAGGTGTTCCTATAGCCATAAAAGATAATATTATGACTAAGGGGCAGAGTATGACTTCTGCTTCAAAATATTTAGAAAATTATGTTTCTCCTTATGATGCTACAGTTATAGAAAAACTGAAAGAAGCTGGTGCTATTTTTGTAGGGAGAACAAACATGGATGAGTTTGCCATGGGCGGATCTACAGAAACTTCTGCTTATCAAAAAACTGCTAATCCTTGGAACATAGAATGTATCCCAGGTGGTTCTTCAGGTGGCAGCGCTGCAGCGGTAAGTGCTGGCATGGTGCCATTTGCATTAGGTTCAGATACCGGCGGTTCTATAAGACAGCCAGCAGGGTTTTGTGGTGTGGTAGGATACAAACCTTCTTATGGTCTTATAAGTAGGTATGGAGCATGCGCTTTAGCATCTTCTTTTGATCAAATAGGTACATTTACAAAAAATGTATATGATGCAGCTTTGCTGACAAGTGTTATAGCAGGCAAGGACTATAGAGATCCAGTTTGTCAACCAAATGATTGGATAGATTATACTAACGGATTAAATGATATAGACGTTTTAAAAACTTTAAAAATTGGTGTGCCCAAACAACTTTTTGATTATAGAGTAGACTCAGAAATAACAAAATACTTTAATGAAGCTGTAAATAAATTAAAAATGGGAAACGTACAAATTGTAGAGGTAGACATTCCAGTTTATAAGTATGTCCCTGCTTTGTATAAAGTTATTATGTGTGCAGAAGTTTCTGCAAATATTGCTACATTTGATGGGATACGTTATGGGTACAGAACTTCAAACGGGGTGAGTTTAAATGACCAATACGCAAAATCGCGAGGAGAGTCTTTAGGCTATGAAGTGAAAAAGAGAATATTGTTTGGCACATATGTTTTAGGAGCAAAAAATTATCATAGGTGTTACCATCAAGCTCAAAAAGTAAGAACTTTACTTATAGACCAAATAACGCAATCTTATGAGAAATGTGACTTTATATTTACACCTGCAACTTTGCAAATGCCTGTAAAGTTTGGAGAAACTCTTCCTGAAGAATGCGACCTTTTCCTTATAGCAGCCAACCTTGCAGGCCTTCCTGGCATTACTGTTCCTTGGAGTTTTACTGCAAATGGCATGCCCATGGGCGTGCATTTTATGGGCGCAAGGTTTTCTGACGCAAAACTTTTTGCAGTAGCTAATGCGTTTGAAAAAATTGCTGATTTTGACATTGATAAATATCCAACGATTTAACGCTACATTAATACAAAAATACAAATTATTACAAACTTTAAGGGACAAATAAATGGTTAATTATGAAACAGTAGTTGGTCTTGAAGTGCATATGCAAATTAACACAAAATCAAAGGTGTTTTGTGAATGTTCTACACAATTTGGGGCTGAACCCAATGCAAATACCTGTGTTATTTGTACTTCTCAGCCTGGAGCAATACCAATATTAAATAAAAAAGCTCTAGAGGCTATAATTAAAACAGGACTTGCTTTAGATTTTACAATAAATAAACAATGTACATTTGCAAGAAAGCAGTATTTTTATCCTGATGTGCCAAAAAATTATCAAATAACACAGTCAGAACCTCCATTATGTTCTAAAGGCAAACTTGCAATAAATGTTGATGGCAAAGAAAAGGTTGTTAACATAACAAGAATACATCTTGAAGAAGATGCCGGCAAACTTGTACACGAAATAGGCAGTAGAAAATTAAGCTATTCTTTATTGGATTTAAACAGAGCTAGTGTTGGTCTTATGGAACTTGTAACAGAGCCGGAGCTTAGTTCTCCACAAGAGGCATTTGAATTTTTAACTGAACTAAAGAATATAGTTACATATTTAGATACTTCAGAATGTAGTATGGAAGAAGGTAAAATGCGGTGTGATGTAAATGTAAGTATTCGCCCTGTAGGGCAAAAAGAGTTTGGTACTAGAGTAGAAATTAAAAATATTAATTCAATGTCAGGTGTAAAAGAAGCAATAACATATGAAGTTCAAAGACAAAAAGAAGTGCTGGAATCAGGAGGCAAACTTGTACAAGAAACAAGGCTTTGGGAAGCGCAAGAAGGTATAACAAAGTCAATGCGCTCAAAAGAAGGGGTATTAGACTATAGATATTTTCCAGAGCCAGATTTAGTGCCCTTTAATTTGCCAGATTCTTTTGTTGAAGACCTACGCGCACAGTTGCCAGAACTTCCAAAAGCTAAAAAACAAAGGTTTATGCAGGACTACTATTTGTCAGACTATGATGCCAGTTATTTAACTTCTAACAGGCAAACTGCAGATTTTTATGAAGAAACTTTAAATAGTTCTAAAGATAAAAAAATGTCTGCTAAACCATTAGCGAATTGGACTTCTACAGAACTTAGCGCAAAACTTAATGCATCAAAAATTAATATATTGCAATCCCCGGTTTCTAGTAAAAATTTAGCAAAGCTAGTAGACTTAATTTTAAATAACACAATTTCAGGCAAGATCGCAAAAACAGTTTTTGAAGATATGTACGAAAAATCTGCTGACCCTGAGCTAATAATAAAAGAAAAGGGCTTAATACAAATCTCAGACGAATCAGAAATTATAAAAATTTGCCAAGAAGCAATAATAGAAAGTCCTAAAGCTGTTGCAGAATTTAAAGCTGGCAAAGAAAGAGCGGTGGGGGCAGTTGTTGGTCTTGTAATGAAAAAATCTAAAGGGAAAGCAAACCCACAATTGGTAAATAAAATTTTGCTTGAATTACTGAAAGCATAAACTCTGTCGAGGCAGGGTTTAATGGTAGTTTTTATGATGACAAATGGACGCCTTGTATGTTTGAGCTGCTTAGTATATTTTTACAGAAATAATCCATTTTTTTCTGAATTTGTAAGACAGTTGTAATTTTATAGGAACTTTAAATATTTTATGAGAATAGTTATAAAAGTTGGGACAAGTACACTAACAACAAAAGAAGGTTTGTTAAACGAACAATACATTTTTAATTTGGCAAAAGAAGTTTTCTCTTTACGTGAACAAGGGCATAAAATTTTAATTGTAAGTTCTGGTGCTGTTAGTGCAGGAAAGACTCACTTATGTATAAAGGATAAACATAAAACATTAAGGGAAAAGCAAGCATTTGCTGCAGTGGGCCAGCCCTTACTAATGAGTGCTTATTCTAAAGCCTTTGCAGAGTACAATAATAGTGTTTCTCAGATTCTTCTTACAAGGGACGTTTTTGATAGGCGGGCCAATTATATAAATGTCCGAAATACCTTAAATACTTTAATTGAAAACGATATAATACCTATAATTAATGAAAACGATTCAGTTTCAATTGATGAAATTAATTTTGGTGATAATGACATGTTATCAGCTTTAGTTGCTTTGGCAATAAATGCAGATAAGCTTATAATTTTTACAGATGTAGATGGTATATATAATGGCACCTTAAAGGCATCGTCGTTAATTCCTAAAATAGACCATATTACAGAAGAAATTGAAAAATTAACTAGCTCAACCTCTTCTAGTGGCAGGGGAACAGGAGGCATGAAAACAAAAATAATTGCTGCAAAAATTGCTGCTGCTTCAGGGGTGGAGACAATAATTACAAATGGGACAAAATTAAATTTGTTAAAAGAAATAGTTTTAGGAAGCTTCATAGGCACAACTATTTTAGCTTCAAAAAAGCATTTAGAAGCAAAAAAGTCATGGATAGCTTTTAGTAAAAAACCTAAAGGTACAATTTTTGTTGATCAAAAAGCCGAAGACTTCTTACTTAATAAGGGCAAAAGCTTATTAGCTGTAGGGATAACAAAAATTAGCGGGGCTTTTAAAAGAGGCGACACTATAAATATCGCAAATGCTCAGACAAAAAAAGATTTTGCTAGAGGTCTTACTAATTACGATAGTGATATTCTTGAAAAAGTAAAAGGGAAAAAAACTCAAGAAATCAAAAATATAGTAGATGCTGGAGAAGAAGAAATTATCCATCGTGACAACTTAGTTATTATTAGCAATTAGAATTATTGTAATTGGGTTTTTAGAGTCACCTAAACCTATTAAGTGATATAGTTCTTGATAAACTTTTTATTTTATAGTAAGTAGTGGAAATGTTACGATAGACATTCCTGAGATCACACAATTTATAAATTATAATGATGTATAAATTTTTTTAATAATATCTTTATGTTTGTTGATAATAGCAGTTATTTTAGAAAATACTTATTTACGAAAACTTCCATGATAATGGAGTTTAAATTTAAGCAATTGATATATTATTTAGCTGTAGGGAAAAAGAGGAGTGGTGTATGACAACAGAAAGATTAGTAAAATGGAGTAAAGAAGCGAAGGAATTTTTTGAAAAAGCAGGAGATAGTAGCGTGGTTTTAGATTTAGTAATATCGTACGCATGTGCAAGTCAAACAGGGGAAGGATTTGAAG
>NZ_JAITJM010000062.1:0-2629 GCF_031278955.1 Candidatus Endomicrobiellum cubanum
CTCCCTCCTTCTTTATTTTCTGACCCGCTAAATCCTAGATGCTCTTTCATTTCTTCAAATATCTTGTTCAAATCCTACAAATTCTTTGCTCCCTTCAACTCTTCTTTGTCCATCTTTACCCTCCTTTACTTTCTTTATACTAAACGTTCTACACTTTCTTTTTTACATAACCTTTGGAACACATATTGAGTCCATGTTAATTAACCTAACAAATCTTGAAGCTTCGGTCATCAGAAGATTTCTTTTTCAAGTTGTTCCCAATAAGATGTATCTTTTGCTATGTAGATTTCATAATATAAATCCCTAAGATAGGAATATTTATAGTCTATATATTTTAGTATCCTGGTGATGCGATATGGATACAGATTCAAATTTTCAAACCAAAATTCATGTGAATAATTTTTTAAGGATTTTATTATAGTTTTAAAGTTAGTTATTTCTGGGAACATTGGCGATAAAAATACACTTGTTCTTATTCTGTTTTTGTTGAGTATTTTTAATGCTTTAATTCTATCATCAATACTAGAGGCAAAAGGTTCCATATGTTTTCTAAAAGTATCATCAAGCGTATTGATAGAAAAAGTAATTGTTATATTATTCATTTTTTTGAACAGATCTATATCTCTTATTACTGGATTGGACTTAGTCAAAATAAAAATTTCAGTATCTATTCCAACTAACGATTCTAAAATTTTTCTAGTTACCAGATTATTATAAGCATCAGTCACAGTGCCAATTGATATTTTTTTGCCGATAAGTTTTTTAGTATCTAAGTGGTTTAGAACTAATTTTTACATCAAGGAAGTCTCCCCAAGGTTCATTATGGTTTGTAAACTTTTTCATAAATTCAGCATAACAATAAAGGCATTTATGAGGACATCCAACATAGGGGTTAATTACATAATCTGAGTCAGGAATTTTGGTGTTTGTTATATAGTTAGTTGTAAGCACTTTCTTTATTTTTATCATAGGATTAAGTATTATACAAAAAGTTTTTTACGCAGGAGTGTCCAAAAAGACGCAGCAAGGAACATTAAGGTTTTTAAGGGGTACGAATATACAAAATGTGTAAGGCGCTTGGCTATGTGTTAAGTTTTTAGACAGGTTGTATAGAAGACAAAAAAGACGTTTAGCATTCAAATAAAAAATTTTTTATGATACAATTTGCATAGAGTTTTTATAAGGGGCTTGTATATGAAAATAAAAAGAGATATCTTAAAAAGTGTATTAAATATTTTATTGATTATATTAGTAACTGTAAATGCTGTTGCCTCTAAAGGTTCAATAGGAGCTACGGAATTTATAAAAAGAGGTATTACAGGAAAAGGTATCAAAGTTGCCATAATAGATTATGATTTTAGTGGCTACTCAACTTATCAGCAAAACGGCAGTTTGCCTAAAAACTTAACAGCTATGGACTTTACGGTAAATCCTTCTACTCAGATTGCTCCTAGTTATGGCGGTGCAGGACATGGAACTGGCTGTGCTTCCATAGTTTATAGCATTGCTCCAGATTGCGATATGTTTCTTATAAACGTAGGAGTGGCAGCGGAAGCAGATAGGTACAGAAGAGTACGCGAGTGGTGTATTCAGCAAGATATTCATATAGTAAGTATTTCTTTAAGGCATACAAATTTCCCAGATGGAATGTATGATTACTCTCAAGAAATTGACAAATATAGCTTAAATAATATACTTGCTATAACCATAACTGGCAATGATGGTGGGAAAATGTGGTTTGGCGAACTTACATGCACAGGAGGAGTAAACTCTTATTTTCAGTTTCCAAATAGGCTGCAACAACTTGATCTTAAAATTATTGGGAGTAATCCTTCTGACTGGAGTTTTCATGTTGAAAGAGGCAATCAAACTACTATGCAAGACGCTAATTATAATTTTGACTTTGAATATATAGACCTAGACGCAAGACCACAAAGGACATGGAATATAAATGATTGCAAAGTTATTGTTCCACGGTATAACATCTTCTCACCTGCTTTATCTACAACTCCAGGAAACAGAATAAGAATCAAAATTAAAAATCGCGGGGGATATTCTAGAGGAGACAAAATGGGTATTATTATATTCTTTACTCAAGGTATATCTCTAGAGAATGCTGGTGAGGCTAATAATCAATCAAGCTTAACTGGACCAGGACATTCTAGAAATTCACTTACCGTTGGAGCTATTCCAGAAGGTAATTATAATGTTACCGACTTAATAGGTGATTTCAGCGGACATGGCCCTGTTCGCGCAGCAATGGATGCTGCTGGAAGTCTAATAGCTCCTGAATGTATGAAACCAGAAATAGTTGCTCCTGGAAATGCAACTTCTGCAGCAGCTCCTCATGTTGCAGGCGCCGCCGCACTAATTGCGCAAATAAAGCCCGAGCTTTTACAAAATGCTCAGGCATTTAAAAATTATATATTATCCTCTCATACAGTAAGAGTACATACTGCTCCTGACAACATTTACGGATATGGTAAACTTTACTTAAATCCATCTATTATACCAGTACCCCCCTCCCCAATACCAATAGACCCTGATGATAAAGATGTATTAGTATATCCAAACCCAATATCGTTGAGAGAATCTAATTATTTAAAAATAACAAACCTTTCTTTAGACA
>NZ_JAITJM010000003.1:0-5542 GCF_031278955.1 Candidatus Endomicrobiellum cubanum
TTTTATAACTATAAAATCTGATTCCGCAAAAACTCAAGTCAAAAAGTTTGCTGTGAAAATATAAATTCGAATTCGCCAATTCGCACACTATCCCCTGACTCTGCTCCCATTCTTTCTAACTCAATTTCTAAACCCATCTTTTTAAGAATATTTTGATAACGACGTAAAGAATCGTCTTCGTTAAACTTTGTCATTTCTGTAAGCGTTTGAACTTTTGAACCTGTAACCACAAAAACACCGTTTTCATCAACTGTTATTTTAAATTCTGGCTCATAAATATATTTTTTTACTGGGATTACTTCAAGCTCTTCTTGAGGATTAAAAGCAATTGCTTTTGAAAGCATTCTTACTATTTCTTTTAGTAAAGCATCTATACCAAGACCAGTTGCAGCAGAAATCTCAAATAATTTTTTATTTTTTAAATTTTTCTTAAATTTTTTACTATGTTTATCCGCACTAGGTAAATCAATTTTATTTAAAACAACTATTACTTGTTTTTTTAAAATATACTTAGAATATTTTTTTAACTCGTTATTTATAATTTTATAACTAGTATAAGGATCTTTATCATCAAAACCACTCACGTCTACTATATGCAAAAGCACTTTTGTACGTCTTATATGTCTTAAAAACTCAAGACCCAGTCCCTTCCCTTCATGTGCACCTTCAATTATGCCAGGAATATCAGCTGCTACAAAACTTTTTCCTTTATAATCTACAACCCCTAAATTTGGAGATAATGTTGTAAAGGGATAATCTGCAATTTTTGGTCTAGCAGCTGATATTTTTGACAAAAGTGTAGATTTACCTGCGTTAGGAAACCCAACAAAACCAACATCTGCAATTAAACGCAATTCTAAGTTAATCTCTGCAGTCTCCCCTGGTTGGCCCTTTTCTGCAATTCTTGGAGCTGTATGTCTTCCTGTTTTAAAAGAAGCATTACCTCTACCTCCTTTGCCACCTTTAACTACTAAAACTCTCTCTTGAGCAATTTTGATATCTGCAAAAAGTTCACCGTTTTTAAATACTAAAGTACCTAAAGGTATTTTTATTATCAGATCTTTTCCATATTTACCAAATTTATCACTTGGTAACCCTTTACAACCATCTTCAGCATTAAATTTTGGTCTATAAGATAAATCTAGAAGAGTTGTTTTGTGTGGATCACCTTCAAAATAAATATCGCCACCTTTACCGCCATTACCACCGTTTGGACCACCGTAAGGCACGTATTTTTCCCGCCTAAAAGAAATACAGCCGTCGCCACCGCGCCCGGCTGTAAGAAAAATGTTAACTTTATCTATAAACATTAAGCCAATTATCCTTAAATTTAATAGGTCTTTCTAAAAGTCCTATTATTCAACACTCACATAACATCTGTCGCCTGTTTTTTTTACAAATTTAACAGTACCTGCAACTTTTGCAAAAAGAGTGTTATCTTTCCCCATCCCCACATTAATTCCAGGATGGTATTTTGTCCCTCTTTGGCGAACAATTATTGCTCCAGCTAAAGCCTTTTGATCTCCATATATTTTAACGCCTAACCTTTGGCCGTGAGAATCACGTCCATTAGTCGACGAACCTTGTGCTTTTACATGTGCCATTTTGCCATCTCCTAATATTTATTAAGCATTAATCTTTGTAATTTTTAATTCTGTTACATATTGGCGATGCCCTTGAAGCTTTTTGTAGCCTTTTTTAGGCCTTCTTTTAAATACCAGCACCTTTGGAGCTCTTTTTTGAGATACGATCTCAGCAACTACACTAGCACCTTCTACCAATGGATTTCCAACTGTTGCTTTATCGCTATCTGCAAGCAAAAGAACATCATTAAGAACCACTTCTTGCCCAACCTCTGCTTCTGTAAGTTTTTCCACAACCAAATTTAAACCTTCTTCTACTCTGTACTGCTTGCCGCCCGTTCTTATAATTGCATACATTTGACATACTCCTTTTTGGTTCATATAATTTACAAAAATCATAAATTTTTGTCAAACACTTATAGTCTTCAATACTATCAAATGAGGCTGCCTAAAAACTCTAGTGCGTATAGATTGCAGTAATTTTTTGCTAAAGCATGTCAAAACGCAGAGTTTAGCGTGGGATAAACACAAGTTTTTAATTTAGCAGTGTCCAAAAAGACGCAGTTAAGGATATGTATTATAGGTTTTAGGCAAACCCAATATTACTTTTATATTTAATCTAGGAGCTGCTATGATCTCAAAAAGAGCACAATCTATTAAACCATCACCAACACTTGCAATAGATACAAAAGCTAAAACATTAAAACAAAAAGGAGTAGATATAATAAATTTTGGTATAGGTGAACCAGATTTTGATACACCGAAAAACATAAAGGATGCTGCAATATCTGCAATAAACAATGGTTTTACAAAATACTGTCCTGTACCTGGCACTCTTGAAATAAAAAACGCTATTATAAACAAATTACAAAGAGACAATAACACTACCTATCTTCCTGAAGAAATAATTGTTTCAAGTGGAGCAAAACATTCTTTATATAACATATTTCAGGCTATAATTGATCCGAAAGACGAAGTCATAATACCTGCACCTTATTGGGTATCTTACATAGACATGGTTATTCTTGCAGAAGGGAAGCCTATAGTAATTAATACTACAGATAAAAATAACTTTAAAATAACTAGTGAGTTAATAAAAAGAGCTATCACCAGCAAAACAAAAGCAATTATTATTAACTCCCCTTCAAACCCTACAGGTGTAACGTATTGCCAAAATGAGCTTAAAGAAATCGCTCAAATATGTCTAGAAAATAAAATTCTTATAATCTCAGATGAAATATATGAAAAGTTAGTATATGATAATTTTAAATTTACTTCTATTGTTCAAGCTTGTCCACAAGCAAAAGATACTACTATATTAATAAACGGCGTATCTAAAGCTTATGCTATGACAGGCTGGAGAATTGGATATGCAGCAGGTAATAAAGAAATAATATCTTCCATGACTAAATTACAGAGCCAATCAACATCTAACGCTTCTTCTATATCAATCAAGGCCGCAGTAGAAGCATTAAACGGAACTCAAGAATATGTAGAAACTATGAGGAAAGAATTTGAAAAAAGAAGAAATTATATTGTTGAAAGATTAAATTCTATAGAAGGCATCAATTGTATAAAACCTGAAGGTGCATTTTATGTTTTCCCAAATATTAGCTCTATTTTAGGTAAAAGTTTTAATGGAAAAGTTATCAATTCTGACATAGAATTTGCAGATTATTTACTTGATCAAGTTAAAATTGCAGTTGTCCCTGGAGCTGCCTTTGGAGCAAAAGGATATATAAGAATATCTTATGCAACTTCTATTGAAAACGTACAAAAAGGCATTGACAGATTAGAAAATGCCTTAGAAAGCAAAATTTGATGCAATTACTATTTTTTTTGTATAATACAATACTTCCTCGTTTCACAATGTCTCCGTAGCTCAATTGGATAGAGCAACTGCCTTCTAAGCAGTAGGTTGCGTGTTCAACTCACGCCGGAGACGTTTTGACCATTTGGTGGTTGTAGCTCAACTGGTTAGAGCATCGGTTTGTGGAGCCGAAGGTTGCGGGTTCAAGTCCCGTCAGCCACCCCAATAAGTTTTCACTACAACTTTTAAAACTGCTAAAATTTCCAAGCAGTTTTTTAGAGTTAAATCGGGAAGAGAGAAGCAAAAAGCAAGCAACTATTTGTGAACCGAATATTTTTTCTACCCGCGGATTAAACCCTGCTGTAAATATAACGGCCTTTGGAACTGAGAAAAGCAACTAGTTTTTTTCAAGATCATCGGGGAGCCTTTCTTATATTCTATGCAATTTGTTTCAATGTTCATTTTTATTTCTCTAAGTAATTGCTTATTTGTAAGCAACTTAACTCATATATTTTATTATGTGAAAATCATGACAAACGCATGAAGAAAAGGTAAACTAAAAGTCAAAAAAGGATTAGGGAAGGAATATGTACAAATTATAAAGATTTATAGATAGAATAGAAGATAGAAAGTAAGAATGGAAAGTAGAGCATAAGTTAAGAGATATAGTAGAGATAGTATTGTTAGCAAGGTTGGTGAATGCAGGAGATTTGTAAAGATAGACCTGTTTGCAAAAAAGATAGAAGAAAAAATTCTGACAAAGCAGTAAAAGGAGAGAGTATATATTGGCACTTAGATGTGACATTTAGGACATTAGAAAAGACAGCGACAGAAAACCTAAATATAATAAGGAAATGGGCATTAGGAATATGAAGGTATTAGATATAGGAAAGAAGATGAGTTTAAAAGAAGAAAAGATATTTAGTAAGCTGTAATCTTGGAAAATTTATAGAAAAGATGTTAGTTCTATGAAAAAAGGAAGTAAAAAACACTTACTTATTTAGGAAACTATTTCTTTCTTCCATACGTTTTGCCTGTATCAACGCGCATAAGATCTTGACAAATGATGTAAATCTTGATAACATTATTTATAGGGAAATTGCAAAAGGGGTTGAATTCACCCTTTTTGATTTTATGCAGTTTTTAATCAATTGTAACTGGAGGTAAACTAATGTCAAACTGTTTTAACAAGTTTAACAAGGCCTTTAAAGAGTCCCTCTTCTTAACCATAACATTAACTCCTACTATTGCTTCTGCTCAAACTATTAATATCACTAATACTCCTAATTACATCATCTCTGGCAATAGTTACTATTACTGACTCTTCTAATCCTGACTGTGGGAAAATAAATACTTCTTCCCCTTGGCTTTCTTCTAACTTTAATGTCTCTTCTAATAACTCTCTTGTTATTCATTCTACTATGTCTAGAATTAGTACTTATCTCCCCTCTCAAATCTACGGCTCTGTCAACTATCCCTTCGATCAATCTTCTGTTAGTTCCAATGGCAGTAACGTAGTCCTTAAACCCGACATCACTTGTAGTTCTAATTCTGTCATCATATACAATGATGTAGATAATGGGGGGGATATATGGCGCTTACTGCTTATTAAACAGTGCTCAGCCCTCTATGACTTTTCAAAACAACAATATCATTGACTCCACTTTCTCCTTTAATAATAATTCTGTAACTATTAGTAGCGTTTCTAATATCGGGAGCATAGACGGCGCTTGTATATCCCATATCCTCTTGCAATGTAACCCTCAACCTCAACTCTTCCTTTTACTTAAACAATAATCAAATCATCTTCAACTCCTCTTGCTTTCTAACTAGGACGTTCGCTGCTTCCCTATCCATAAACAGAGGAGGAAAGAACAACCCTACTTATCGGCCTGAAACTATCTCCATGTCTAATAATACTATCCAAATTAATGACCTTATCCAACCTAGTCAATATTACTCTGACCCCAACATATTAATTGGCCTCGCACAGTTATACTTACCCAGCCCCGAAGATTACAATATTAAAGTCCAAAATCTCTATGTAACTGATAATAGAATCTCTATATCTACTTCCAATTTAAATTTATCTGATATTCCTATTTCCCTTGTTTATTCTAATCCCTCAATAAACTTATCAAACATAGTA
>NZ_JAITJM010000007.1:0-16726 GCF_031278955.1 Candidatus Endomicrobiellum cubanum
TAAGAACAGATAAAAAAATTACACTTCCAGTATCAAATACAAAAAACAGTGACAAGATTATCAACAAATTTTTCACAATTGGCCTTATATTTTCTATAAAATCAACTTGTGCTCCATAAGAAAACGGATAAATACAAACATCAGGGAAAAAGCTCATGGCAATAACAAGTAAACTTATATATGTATACGACAAATGTAATGACGATTTAATACTTACTCTAGCAGAAGATACTTTATTGGCACCTAAATACTTACCTACCATTACTGAAGTAGCTATACCAGCACCTAAAAGAGGCATATAAGCTATGTTATATATAGAAGCTATTATATTGCTAGCAGCAAGATTTGAAACACCTAAATTGCCTACTATAATGATAAAAATACTAAACCCACATCCGTCAAAAAATAATTCTATACCATTAGGCGCACCATATCGCAATAGTCTTTTCATAAATTTGAAATCTAATCTCATACATCTAGTGTCATAATGCACATTATTCTTTTTTGCTGTAAATAACAGTACATATAGGGCACAAATAACAATGTAAGATATATTCGTTGCCCAGGCAGCTCCAGATATCCCCATTTCAGGAAACCCAAAGTTTCCAAAAATTAATAAGTAATCAAAAAGAACATTAATAATTAAACATAAAATACACATTGTCAAAACTATTAAGGTTTTCCCTCTACCAGAATAAAAAGAAGAAAAAACACCTTCACCAATATTAAAAAACGCCCCATAAGCCAATACTTTAAAGTATTTTATTTCTTCTAATGCAATAACCTCTGGGTGACCTACACTTACAAACAATGGTGCTGCAAAAAGAGAAATGCACAAAATAAAAAAAGCCGCTACAAATGTTAGGTAGATACTTTGCCAAATCGCAGGGCCTATTGAACGATATTCTTTTTTGCCATAATACTGAGCAACAAAAATATTTACGTACGCAAGTGTACCAAAAAAAAGTGCTGTTAATGCCCAAGAAAGAGTCCCTGCAGGGACAGATGCCGCAAAAGTCTCTTTTGAATACCAAGAAAGAAAAGTTCTATCTATAAAAAGTTCAACAGCACCAAGTCCTGCAGAAATGATAAGAGGTATTGCAATACGTAGAAATTCTTTATAGCCTCCCGCGCACTTATACCTTTCCTTTATAGTGTTAAAAATATTCATTTTATAAAACACTCTTTGATTTTATGTGATTTTTGTTGTATATTATCAGTAAGTTCTCTCTAAAAATCCTATTAAGTTTATTATACCAAATATATGGAGAAATAACTATGAAAGGCAATACTTTGGTAATTTTAGTAGCAGTCATAGCAGCACTGATTTCAGCTATGTATGTTTCTAACAAACTTCAAGCTAAGAATGAGAGAATTTTCCCCCAGACTTTTGCTAATATAAAAGCATCAGTTGTGGCCCCTAAACTAAGCAGAAATAATGAAAATGAAAACTTAGCAAAAAAAGAATTAAAAGATCCTGACACACAAACCTATTTTTATACTGCAAAAGTTAGAGGAATAGAGTATTCTATTGTATATGCAAAATATCCAGCTCAAGTAAATTTTGATGGAGCTATAGCTGCAATAGCTAAAGTATTTAAAAATAATAATTTCCAATACACCACAACAAATAATAAAGTAAATGATTTAGATGGCGTACTATTAACAGGTAGTTTTTATAAAGATGAAAAACTATATAAAATTAAAGAACAACTTGTAAAAGACACTAACACTTTTTGGCAATTTATTGTCATTTTCCTAGAGGCATATAATAATGAAACTTTGGCACAAAACTATATAGACTCTATAAAAATAATTAAAGAATAATGTTAAAATTTACTAAATGGGTTTGCCTAAAAACTCTAGTGTGTATAAATTGCTGTGAATTTTTTGACAAGGCTAGGCAAAAAACGCAGAGTTTAGCGAGTGATAAGCACAAGTTTTTTAACGCAGCAGTGTCAAAAAAGATGCAGCAAGGATATGTATTAGGGGTTTTAGAGAGCCCCAAATGTTAAATATAGAAAGCTCAATACAATATTTAAAAGGTATCGGTTCAAAAAGAGCTTATTCATTCAGTAAATTAGGTGTCAATAGTTTATACGATCTTCTCTCCTTTTTCCCAAGCGCTTACCAAGATAGAACAAGAACTGTTCCAGTAGAAAATTTAATTTACAATAATCATCAAGGATGTATATTTGTAAAAATAGGCAATTCTTACCAAAAAAGACTTTCCGCAAATTTAAGCATTCTAGATATAGAAGTGTTTGACAACAAGTTTCATGGATATCTTAGGTTTTTTCGAAATAACAATTCACGCTTTAGAGGTGATATTCTTTCTTACCTTAAAAAAATATTTGTTAAAGACTATTTCACTTATATTTACGGAGAAGCTAAGGAAGAATATGGGAAGGTTATAATAACTGCTATTGACTACGAGATTGTAAAAGATGAATTTACCACACCATTACATTTTAAAAGAATAATACCTATATACGCTGCCACAGAAGGACTAAAACAAAAGTTTATAAGAGAGTCCCTCAAAACCACTCTAAACTCCTATACTGATTTTTATCCAGATTTACTCAAAATAATACCTGATTCTTATAATATACACAAAATGGAAATATCTGCAGCTATAAAAAAAATACATTTTCCAGAATCCTTACAAGAAGCAGAGTTTGCAAGACAATCTTTTGCCTTACAAGAATTTTTGATTTTAGAAACAGCCCTTTTACTTTCAAGAAATAATTTGTTACAAAAAAATAAAATTCAAGAATATAAAATTAAAAAAACTTTATTATCTGCTTTTAAAAACAATTTAGATTTTGAGTTTACAAAAGATCAAAAAAAAGCAATAAACGACATCTTTTTGGATATGCAAAGCAAAAAAACCATGAACAGAATGCTTATGGGAGATGTTGGTTCAGGGAAAACTGTAGTTGCATTATCTGCCATTTTACTAGCTATAGAAAACGGATACCAGGCAATGATTATTGCTCCTACAGAAGTATTGGCAGAACAACATTATCTTACAATTTCTAACATATTAAAAGGCTTAGATGTTACAATATCTTTATTAACGTCTTCTTTATTAAAAACCCAAAAAGAAAAAAAACGCTTATTAGAAAGCCTTAAAAATGGACAAACACAAATTGCTATAGGCACTCATTCATTAATAGAAGATAGAATAAAATTCAAAAATTTATCTTTAGTAGTCATAGATGAGCAACACCGTTTTGGAGTAACGCAAAAATTTGCAGCTCTATATAAAGCAAAGTCTCCGGATGTTTTAATGATGACTGCTACTCCAATACCACGAGCGCTGGCTATGACAGTTTATGGAGAAATAGATATAACAACAATTAAACATTTACCTACGGGTACGATACCTGTAAAAACTTTTTTAGTTACTGAAGAGGAAGCATATTCAAGTACAATTAAAGAATTAAAAAAAGGAAATCAAGCTTATATTGTGTATCCAATTATAGAAGAATCAGAAAAACTTGACTTAAAATCTGCAATACAAGATTTTGAAAAATTATCTAAAGATTATTTTAAAGATTTTAAAATTGCTCTTTTACATGGAAGAATGAAGCCTCAAGAAAAAAATTTAATAATGAGAAAATTTAAAAATAAAGAATTTGATGTTTTAGTAGCCACTACTGTTATAGAAGTTGGTATAGACGTCCCAAACTCTACAGTAATAATAATTCATAATGCTGAAAGGTTTGGATTATCTGCTCTACATCAATTAAGAGGAAGAGTTGGTAGGAGCACAAAACAATCTTATGCGTATCTAATAAGTTCTTCAAATAGCCAGAATGCTAATGAAAGGCTTTCTATCATGACATCTACAAATGATGGGTTCCAGATTGCTCAAAAAGATTTAGAAATGAGGGGGCCAGGAGAACTGATGGGCACTACACAGCACGGATTTCCAACATTTAAAGCTGGGAATTTAGCAACAGATGTTGACATAATTGAACTTAGCAAAAATATCGCTAAAAACATTTTAAAAGACGACCCCCATCTTTTAAAACAAGAAAACTTTCTTCTTAAAAATCTTATAACTAAACATTTTTCAAGTAAAATAAAATTTATTGGCGTTGGTTGAAGTTTATTTCTTATTGAGACGGGAATATAAATTTTCATGTTGTTTTAACGCATAATTTATGTCGTACTCTTCACCTACGTAATTAAACCCTTTTTTGCCCATTTCTTTTGAAATATTTTCATTTAAAAGCAAATATTCCACCTTTTCTGCCATCTGCTTATAATTATTAGGTTCTATAAGAAAACCTGTTTCATTATTTGCCACTATCTCTTTTACACCATCAGTTGCATTGGCAATAACAGGCTTACTACAACACATAGATTCTAAAATACTACAAGGTAGTCCTTCCCATAAAGATGTTAAAACAAATATGTCGCTTGATTTAAGTATATCGGCGATATCTATTCTCCAACCAAGTAGGATAACTTTGTTGTTAAGATTAAATTTTTTTATTAAAGATTCTAATTCTTTTCTTTGTTCGCCATCGCCGACTATAACAAACACAACATCTTTTACATTCGTAGTAACTATACGTGCAACATTAATAAAGTCTTTAAGATTTTTTGGAGGTTTAAAAGAAGCTACTGTAACAACAATTTTTGTATTACGATTTACACCAATAGTTTTTCTTAAATCTAAACTTTGTATGAAATTTTTATAAAAATTTGTATCAATACCAGCCCTTATAAGCATAAATTTATTTTTTTTAACAATTTTGTATCTAAACCCTTTCTTTATATTTTCTTTTGAAACAAATATAAGTTTTCTTGAAAATAGTGAGCAAAATCTTTCACCATATATAAACAAGCATTTTAAGTACCATTTATGTTTATCACTAAAGCCATATCCATGAATTGTATGGATAATCGTTGGAACTCCAGCAAGTTTTGCAGCAATACGTCCTAAAATACCAGCCTTAGGCGTGTGGGTATGCACAATATCAGGACGTTCAATTTTTAAAATCTTATATATACTAAACAAAGCTTTTAAATCTTTTATAGGAGATATTTCTCTTACTAGATGTTTTAATCCATAAACTTTCAGTTTTTTGTTAACTTCTTTGTCTAAAATACCACCAATACCAGCTATAAAAGAAATATTAAAAAGCTTTTTGTTAAGATTATTGGCTATATGTAAGGCAACTTTTTGAGCTCCACCAAGGTCAAATTTTGTAATAATATAACAAACTTTAATCATTTAGAATATAACCTTTTATTATCCAAGAAACTCTTTTTGAACAGCTGCAACAGACTTACCTTTTTCTATATCCATACCAAGCTCACTTAAAACAATTTCAAGACAAGCAAATCCTGCAAGCAAATCTACTTTTCCAATATATCCCATATGTGCCAATCTTATAATTTTACCATTTAACTTACCCTGTCCTCCAGCAATAGATACACTGTACCTTTCTTTTAAAGTTGTAATTATTTTCTCACCGATATTTTCTGGTACACTAGCAGTTGTTACAACTTCACAAGGAACTTCTGCAAAAAGTTTTAATCCTAATGATTGCATACCTGCTCTAGCTGCCCTAGCAAGACGTTTACAATCATTCCAAATGTTTTCAATCTTCTTGTTTCTAATGAGTTTTAATGCTTCTTGAAGAGCAACAATAAGAGTTACGGGAGAAGTAAATGGAGTTTGGTTTATAAGATAAAAATCTCTATACTTTTTTATATCAAAATAAAACTTAGGAAGCCTAGATAATTCAATTAATTTTTGAGTTTTTTGAGAAAACATGATGAAGGCAAGACCTGGAGGCAACATAAAATCTTTCTGAGATGCAGATATTACAACATCAACTTCCCAGTCATCAGTCCTAAATTCCTGACCTGCAAGTCCAGAAATTGCATCTACAACAAAAACTGCATTTGTTTGTGAAACGATTTTGCCTATAGACTTAATGTCACTTGCTACGCCTGTTGAAGTTTCTACAAACGTTGTAAACACTGCTTTGATATCAGGATTTTTTTTTAAAGTTTTTTCTATCTCTAAAGGGTCTAGAACTTTTCCCCACTCAACAGATACATAAATAGTTTCTACCCCATAAGATTGAGCTATTTTAGCCCATCTTTCTCCAAAATTTCCACAACTTGCTACTAAAATTTTGTCATTGGGACTTAACAGATTCACAATAGCCATTTCCATGGCACCTGTCCCAGAACATGCAAGAACATAAACTTCATTTCTTGTTTGGAAAACGTATTTTAAACCTTCGGCAACATCTTTATAAATAGATGCAAATTCACTTGTTCTATGATGAATTACAGGTAAAGCTTCTTTTAAAGCAATTTGTGGCGGGATAGGCGTAGGACCAGGAGTTAACAAGTACTGTTTCAACATCTTACGACCTACCTTAAATTATTTTTTCTTAATCTTTTTCTTTATATCTTTCATTGTACTTTTTGACCCTATAGCTAAAGAAACAACTTCATCCATATGCAAAACAGGTATCATTTTCAGTTTACGTTTTATATCATCTGGAATATCTGCTAAATCTTTTCTATTAGCATCTGGAAACAAAACGGTCTCCATGCCTTCTCTATAAGCAGCTAAAGTTTTTTCTTTTAAACCACCTATAGCAAGCACTCTGCCTCTTAAAGTAACTTCACCTGTCATAGCAATTTTCTTTTTAACAGGTTTATCCATACAACAAGAAGCTAGTGCTGTTGCCAAAGCAATCCCAGCACTAGGACCATCTTTAGGCACAGCGCCTTCTGGAACATGTACATGAAAATCTGTATTCGAAAATATATTTTCATCTATTCCAAGCTTAGCTGAAGAAGAACGAACATATGTCAAGGCTGCTTGTGCAGATTCTTTCATTACGTCTCCAAGTTTTCCTGTAAGCACCAAAGCACCTTTACCCTTCATTTTATTTACTTCTATAGTTAGAGTCTCACCTCCAACTTCTGTCCAGGCAAGTCCAGTTACAAGACCAATATCATTCTCTGGAATGCTTTCTCTTTCGTAAAAAGGAATGCCTAAATAGCTATTCAAATTTTTTTCAGTAATAGTTACTGTTTTTAATTCTTTATTAAGTTCTAATTCCTTTGCAACTTTCCTACATAAATTAGCAATTTCTCTTGTTAAATTACGAACTCCAGCTTCTCTAGTATAATTCTTAATTACAGCATCTAAAGCATTCCTGGCAAAAATCAACTCTTGTTCATTTAATCCATGATCTTTTAATTGTCTTGGTATTATAAAATCTTCTGCTATTTTACGTTTTTCTGCATCTGTATATCCAGAAAATCTTATAAGTTCTAGCCTATCTAATAAAGTGTTGGGTATATTACCAAGAGAGTTTGCTGTAGTTATAAACATAACATTTGACAAATCAAATTCTAAATCTAAGTAATGGTCACCAAAAGCATAGTTTTGCTCAGGATCTAAGACTTCAAGTAAAGCAGCGGATGGATCGCCTCTCCAATCAGATCCCATTTTATCTATTTCGTCTAAAATAAATACGGGATTATTAGAGCCTGCCTTTTTCATAGATTGTATAATTTTGCCAGGCATAGAGCCTATATATGTACGCCTATGACCTCGTATCTCTGCTTCATCTTTAACACCTCCCATAGAAATTCTCACAAAGTTTCTACCTAAACTTCTAGCTACAGATTTTGCAATAGAAGTTTTACCAACTCCAGGTGGTCCTATAAAGCAAAGAATAGGTCCTTTAATTTTTTTTACTCTAGAAAGTACTGCAAGATATTCTAATACTCTATCTTTAACTTTTTCTAGACCATAATGATCTTGATCTAAAATTTCTTTAGTTCTTTTCAAATCCAAGTTATCTTCTGTAGATTTCTCCCATGGCAAATCTAAAATCCATTCTATATAATTTCTTATAATACCTGCCTCTGGAGACATAGGCATCATTTTTTCTAGTCTTGCTATTTCTTTTTCAACAGCATCCAAAGCATTTTGAGGCATTTTTACTTGTTTTAATTTCTCCCTTAATTCATCCACATCTTTTTGAGCATCATCTTTTTGCTTAAGCTCTTTTTGAATAGCTTTCATTTGCTCTATAAGATAATATTCTTTCTGAGTTTTTTCTATTTGATTCCTTACTCTATTTTGTATTCGTCTTTCTATATTTAATATTTCTATTTCAGAGTTAAGTATTTGCACTATTTTTTCTAAACGCTCTATAGGATTAGTTAACTCTAAAACTTGTTGCTTATCATTATTCTTTATAGCAAGGTGAGAAGCTATAGTGTCAGCAAGTCTTGCAGGATCAACAATATTACTTACAGCAACAGAAATTTCCATGGGCATTCTTGGGTTAAGCTTTACATACTGCTCAAAAAGCGCTATGGCTCTCCTCATAATTGCTTCAGACTCTGGAGTCTTCTCAACTTTTTCATCAAAAACATTTATCCCAACTACTATATAGCCTTTATCATCAAGTTTAAAGTCCGTCCATTGAGCTCTAGAAATTCCCTCAACTAATGCCTTTAAAGTCCCGTCTGGCATTTTTAATATTTGTAAAACTTCACATATAGTACCTATGTTATAAACATCATCTGGTGTTGGATCTTCAACTTGAACATTTTTTTGCGCTACAACAAAAACAAGTCTATTTGTAGACATAGATTCTTCTAAAGCTTTGATAGACTTTTCTCTACCAACAGCCAAAGGTAGCACCATTGCTGGATATAAAATAATTTCTCTAACTGGAAGAAGAGGTAGAGTATCTGGAATTTTTAGACTTTCACTTTTATCAGTGCTAAACCTATCCAATTCGCTCATTAAATCTCCTTTGTGTGTTTCTATACACAAACTCAGGCATTTCTTTTTTTAATATAGTATTTTTATTAACTATAATCTTTTCTACTGATGTATCATTAGGGATATTAAACATAACATCCATTAAAATGTTTTCTATAATTGACCTCAAACCTCTAGCACCTGATCCTTTTTTTAAAGCCTCATTGGCTATTGCTTCTAAGGCTTCTCGTTTAAATTCAAGTTCTACACCTTCTAAAAAAAATATTTTTTTATATTGCTTCACTAACGCATTTTTAGGTTCAGTTAAAATATGAACTAGATCCAAAACAGACAAATGATTAAGACTGCTAACAACTGGCAATCTGCCAATAAATTCTGGTATAAGTCCAAACTTTATTAAATCTTGACTTTCCACATTAGATAAAGCAAAATCAATCTTTTTAAATTTCTCTCTATTGTCTAAACTATCTCTTATAAAACCTAAAGTTTTTTTATAAAGCCTTGATTCTATTATCTTTTCAAGACTATCAAAAGCCCCACCACAAATAAACAAAATATTTGTAGTGTCTATTTTTATGTATTCTTGTTGAGGGTGTTTTCTACCTCCTTGAGGAGGCACACTTGCAATTGTCCCCTCAAGAATCTTTAAAAGAGCTTGTTGTACTCCTTCTCCAGAGACATCTCTTGTTATTGAAGGCGTATCAGACTTCCTTGCAATTTTATCTATTTCATCTATATAAATAATACCTTTTTGAGCTCTTTGTACATCATAATTTGCATTTTGGATAAGTCTTAAAAGCACATTTTCAACATCTTCTCCTACATATCCAGCTTCTGTTAAAGTTGTAGCATCAGAAATTGCAAAAGGAACATTTAAAATTCTAGCTAAAGTTTGCGCTAACAATGTTTTACCTGTACCTGTAGGGCCTATAAGTAAAACATTAGATTTTTGCAGTTCAATATCATCTTTATTATCCGCAATAACATTTTGTAATCTCTTATAATGATTATAAACCGCTACAGATAAAACTTTTTTCGCATGTTCTTGCCCTATAATATAACTATCAAGGACATCCTTAACTTCTTTGGGCTTTAAAAGAGTAAGTTCTGACTTTTTTAAATCATTTTTATCTATATCTTCAAACATATATAAAGAAGTTTTTGCACATTCTTGACAAATATAAAAACCGTTTACACCTACAAGCTTTTCCGGGTAAGTTTTGTTACAAAAAACGCAATGTTCATTAAATTCTTTACTCATTATAACCTACTTTAGAGAGACTCTTTATTATTTTATTTTAAACTAACAACAACTTCATCAACAAGTCCATACTCCTTTGCTTCTTGCGCAGACATATAGTAGTTTCTATCAGTATCTTTTAAAACTTGCTCTGTAGTTTTTCCAGTATGCAACCCAAGTATTTCAGAGAGTTTTCGTTTGGTAGAGAGCAATTCTTTTGTTTCTATATCTATATCTGACACTGTACCAGATAGTCCACCGCCATATATCAAAGGTTGGTGGATCATAATGCGAGAATGCGTCAAAGCATACCTTTTCCCTTTCGTACCTGCTGCAAGTAAAACAGCACCAAAAGACATAGCCATCCCCATACAAATTGTAGTTATAGGACTTTTTATAAACTGCATAGTATCATAAACCGCAAGTCCAGCAGTAACCATACCACCAGGCGAATTAATGTACAAACTTATGTCTTTTCCAGGTTCTTCAGAATCTAAATACAAAAGTTGTGCTATCAATATGTTAGCAGAATCTGTTGCAATAGACCCATCATACCCCCCTACAAAAATAATTCTATCTCTAAGAAGTCTTGAATATAAATCATAAGTTACGGCAGCACCTTGGCTCCACCTTTCAATTACTGTTGGCATTACAGACGGCATTTATCCTCCTCTAAAGCAGCGACGCAACTAATTTTTACTTAAAGGCATGTCTTTCTGTTCTACTTCAACTTTGGCATTTTCAATTAAAAAACCAAAAATTTTCTGCTCTTTTAAAGAAACTATTATATTTTGTTTCTTTTCGATAAAATACTTATCTACCTCAGCATCTCGTCCAGGATTAGAAGATTTCATTTTATTCTTTTCTGACTCAATATCTGAATCTGTTACTTCAAGATTTTCATTATTGCATATTGAATTTAAAATATACGATAATCTAACGTTATTTTCTGCCTCTTGAAAAAATTTTGAATCTCCAAGCTTAACTTGATTTGCGATATAATCTTCAGACGCACCTTGATTTTTCATATAAGATTTCATTCTTTCTATAAGAGTATTTTTTTGTTCTGCAACTAAAGAAGAAGATACTTCAAAATTGTTTTTTTCAAGTAAATTATTTATAATTTGTTTTTCAACATCCATATCTTGACGACGTTTCTCTTCTGCTTCCATGGTTTCTTTTAACTTATTTTTTAAATCTTCTAGATTTTCTGTACCCATATCCTTAGCAAAATCATCATTAAGTTCAGAAAGATGTTTTTCTTTGATTTCAACTACTTTTACTTTAAAAGATATCTTTTTCCCTGATAAAGTTTTGTTTGGATAATCGCTAGGATATTCTATTTTAGCATCTTTTTCTTCACCAATTTTTGAGCCTATCAAAGCATCTTTAAATCCCTTAAGAGTGTTTTGTGAAGATAAATCTAACATATGCCCTTTAGCACTAATTTCAGGCAAAGAATTTCCATCATTATCAAACGCTTCATAATCTACACTAACAAAACTATCATTTTTAATCTCAGCAGACTTAGACTCTACAAGTCTTGCGTTTCTATCTCTTAACGCATCTAAAGTTTGATTTAAGTTTGCATCAGTAATTTTAAAAACTTCCCTCTTGACTGGAATGCCTTTATAATCTTTTAATTCTATTTTTGGGTGGCACTGTGCAGAAAAACTATACTTTAAAATTTGTCCTAATTCATAATCAAACTCGTCTACTATAGGAAAATCTATAGGTATAAAATTTTCTTTATCTAAGGCATTTAAAACTGTTTTTTTAACAATATTTTCTACTGCTTTATTTTTAGCTTGCTCTAAAAATTTTTGCTTTATAATGTTCATCGGCACTTTACCTTGCCTAAAACCATCTACTTTTGCATATTTGCGCATCTGATTAAATGCATTTTCTACCTCACAGGATGCTACATTTTCTGCGACTTCAACATCAACAGTTATAGAACATGGTTTTCTATCTACAACTTTAGATTTGAATTCAATCGTTTTTGCTGCTTTAACAGTCATTTACTTTTCCCCTTTATATTATAACAAGTAGTTTGAGTTATTGCTTGGTCGAAGGGTCTCTCTAAAAGCCTGAAAAGGTATGCGGGCGGAGGGACTTGAACCCCCACACCTTACGGTATATGGTCCTAAGCCATACGCGTCTGCCAATTCCGCCACGCCCGCATTTAGGGGGGTCTATCTAAAAACCCTTATATAATAAACACTATGCGCTGCATAGGAATTGAACCTATAACCTAACGATTAAGAGTCGTTTGCTCTACCAATTGAGCTAGCAGCGCTTTTAATAACAAATTAATGTGTACAACAGACGACATTTTATCAAACTATAAACAAAAAATCAATAAACAAAAAATCATTTATTATAAAATCTCACTCTTACTTCACATTTTATTGCTTGAAATGAATCTTTATAATATACTATAATAATTTAATAATAAATACATACATTTATTATTATCTATATTTTTATTACCAACTTATAGTAATGCTACAAATTTGTTTTCGGAAGAATAAGTAAAGGCTATTATTTAAATAAAAATGAACCTGCCGTTCCATTAACTCTTAGTAACTTAATGCTTACTTTTATTTCCAAAAGTACTCAATAAGCATAGAAAATCTATAGTCCAATTGGAACACAATACTTGCCTATAATAACAAACTATTTTTAATATGCTAAATTATGAACCTACTATGATTTACAGACTTTATAAAAATATAAAAAAACGTTGGGTTGCCACTGCGGGTTATTAAGAAATCCTTCAAATAGCAATTCCATTGATTATTTCTACAAGTGCATGGGCTTTTCAATCTTTTATTGATAGGTTTTTTCTTATATGGTACTCTAAAGATGCTTATGCAGCTTCTTTGCCATCAGGACTTTTAAACTGTTCTATTATAAATATTTTTGCCGGCATGGTTGCATATGTGGACGTTTTTGTTGCTCAATATAATGGGAAAAAAGAGTATCGTTCAATAGGGAATACTGTTTGGCAAAGTTTTTATATTGCAGTTTTTAGTTCTTTTGCACTTATTATTTTTACTTTCTTTTCTCAAGATATATTTAATTTTATAGGACATCCAAAAAGTATAATATGCGAAGAAGTTAAATATTTCAATGTACTATGTTATGGTTCATTTACATATTTTGCACTTACAGCATTGTCTGGTTTTTATTCAGGCAGAGGTAAAACAACAGTTGTTTTACTTGTAAATGTAGTGGGTGTGCTAGTAAACATAGTTTTTGATTATCTTTTAATCTTTGGTAAGTACGGATTTCCTGAGCAGGGCATAACTGGGGCTGCAATAGGAACGTTCATAGGTTTTTTTGTAGCTTTTATACTACTACTTATACCTATGATATCTCAAAAAAATAATAAACTATATCTTGATACACTAAAGCGTTTGATAAGGTTTGGATTGCCAAACGGAATACATATGTCTTTTGATATATCTGTGTTTACACTTTTTTCACTTGCAATAGGCACATTGGGGAAAAATGAACTTGTAGCCTCAAACATGGCAATGAACATATACAACATTGCTTACATGCCACTTTTAGGATTTGGCATGACAACCTCAATAATTGTCGGAAACTATTTAGGTAAAAACAAAGCTTCTACTGCCCAAATAGCTATAAAATCAGTAATACATATACCACTTACTTATGTTCTGATTCTTGTTATGTTATTTTTAATGTTTCCAGACATTTTTATATATCCATTTTCAAGAGGTAAAGACGCTTTTATCATTGAACAAATTAGGCCAATAGTTGTAATACTATTTCGATTTATTGCATCTTCTGCTTTATTTGAAGCTGTGGGTATTGTTTTTTCATCAGCTATAAAAGGCGCAGGAGATACAAAATTTGTAATGCAGTTAATCATAAAACTTGCACTATTTGTAAGCGCACTAATGTACTTAATCGTTGGTATTCTAAAAATGGGTTTATATCCTTGTTGGAGCGTTTTAACTATTTACTGTATTCTGATTATGTTTTTTTGTTATAAAAGATACAAAACAGGGAAATGGAAACATATGCGTGTAGTCAAAATGAAAATTGTTGATGGATAAATCTATAGGGTTAAATAACTATTTTAAATTATCTAACCATTGTTCTTTTCTAGCTTCTGAAGGCATTCTCCAATCGCCTCTTGGAGAAAGAGATACTGTACCGACCTTTATACCATCTGGCATACAATTACGTTTAAACTGGTTTGAAAAAAAGCGTTTTATAAAATTTATTAAGTGTGCTTTTATTTCTTTTTTACTATACTTATCGCCAAAAGCTTTACTAGCAAGAAAAAGGATTTTATCAGGACTGTTCCCAAAACGAACAGTGTAATACAAAAAGAAGTCGCAAAGTTCGTAAGGGCCAACTATATTTTCTGTTTTTTGCAAAATCTCGCCGTTTTTAGATGGCAAAAGCTCTGGAGTAATTTCTGTATTTAAAATATTTGTTAAAACTTTCTGACATTCTTTAAGTCTTTGAGCTTCATAAGAAACAAGATACTTCACAAGAGTTTTTGGGATAGATGCGTTTACGGCATACATAGACATATGATCACCACTATAAGTACACCATCCTAAAGCATTTTCTGACAAATCACCAGTACCTATAACAAGTCCTTTTTCATTGTTAGCTATATCCATTAAAATCTGCGTACGTTCTCTAGCTTGAGCATTTTCATAAGTTATATTTTTAGTTCCATTATGTTTAATATCTTCTAAGTGTTTATCTAATGCATCTGTTATAGAAACTTCTCTTATTTTTACTCCTAATGCTATAGACATATCGTGTACATTTTTAAGTGTTTTTTTACTTGTTCCAGGACCAGGCATTGTAATAGCAATAATATCTTTTAAATATCTGTTTAAAAGTTTATAACTTCTTAAGATAACTAGTAGTGCAAGTGCAGAATCAAGACCTCCAGAAATACCTACCACAGCATTTAAGTTTGTATATTTTAATCTTTGAGCTAAAGCTTGAGCCTGCATTTGCAATATAAGCTCAGCCCTGTCAGATAAAGATTTGCAATCTTCAGGAACAAAAGGTAAATGAGAAATTTTACGTGTCAAATTTGTATTTTTATTATCAAAGTCAAATTTTACAATTTTATAGTCAACAATATCCGTTGTAAAAACATTCAATTTACGACGTTCATATTCAAATTTTTGTGTATCAATTTCAGATATTGTAAGACCTATTTCAAAAAGAGAACTCTCTTTTATTATTTCTCCATTTTCTGCTATTATACGATGTCCTGAAAAAACCATATCACTTACAGATTCACCATTTCCTGCAGAAGCATACACATACCCACAAGAAAGTCTACCACTTTGAGCTTTAATAAGTGTTTTTCTATAATCGCTTTTGCCAATAAGTTCATTTGAGGCAGAAAGGTTAGCTATTATAGATGCTCCGGATTTTGCATGCCTGCAAGAAGGAGGGACTGCAACAAACATATCTTCACATATTTCAACAGCGATTTTTACCGATTTATCATTTTTAGCTGAAAAAATTATATCTGCTCCAAAAAAACAATCTTGACCACAAATATTAATTTCGCTAGAAACATTTTCGCCAGAAGTAAAATACCTTGTTTCATAAAATTCAGAATATGCAGGCAAATACGTTTTAGGGATTACTCCTAAAATTTTGCCATTCTGTAAAGCAATAGCGCAAGAATAAAGTTTATCCTTGACCCATACAGGACTACCGACAAAAATTAAAGTTTTCTTGCCCAAAGTTGATTTACAGATATCGTAAAGCACATTATTAACAGAGCTTATAGTAATATCAGATAAAAATAATTCTCCGCAGGTATAACCTGTTACACACAGTTCAGGAAAAATTAAAACTTCAACATTGCTAGAACTTGCGTGATTAATTAACTTTATTATTTCTTTACTATTTTCTAACGGATCTGCAATATGTACATAAGGAGTAGCAGCCGCAACTTTGACAAAACCAAATTTCATATTTATCCTTAAAAGTAAAGTTATTAATATTCTATAGTAAAACAAGATTACAAAATTGTTATATAATATATCAAGTTATATACTTTATACTCAATGCTTTTATCTTTTAATATAATCTTGATTTAATCTGAGAAATCAAAGCAAGCAAGTTAGGTATTAATTACAAAATTTAATTTTACAGAGGAATTTATGTCAACAGAGAGGATGATAAGGTGGAGTAAAGAAGCGAAGGAATTTTTTGAAAAAGCAGAAGATAATACCTGACTTGACCTTTTGGGTTCCCCCGAAAGAAAAAGCAATAATATAAATCTATTTAATACATATTCTCTTCTATAAAAGAGTTTATCTTTTCTTTATATCTTAACATAAATAATAGTCTAAATATCTATTTAGACTATTATTTTACATAATATACTCTAATTATGTAAAATAATATATACTTGTTTAGAGGACAACTTCATTTTTAGAAAAAACAAAAATTAGATGTTTTTATATAAAAACATCTGTTTGGGTTCCCCAAACCTCCTTTTTTATGATTGATTCCCCCTTTTTTTCCTTAAAAAGGTCAAGTCAGGAGAATGATTTAATATTTAAATATTTTATAGATGGATTAGAAGCAATAGAATTCATGAATTCTATAGAAGATAAGAGTAAAGTGTTTTTATTTACAGATGATGAGTTAAGAAATCAAGG
>NZ_JAITJM010000021.1:0-31723 GCF_031278955.1 Candidatus Endomicrobiellum cubanum
ACCAACTCTGATATTGATTTGTCAACTACTAATGTTTATTTAGTTAATACTAGTTCCTATTCTCAAAATACTAACTATTCTCAAAATACTATTATCCATAACACCATTGCTGAAAATAACTACGTTAATTTCATTAATGCTACAAATGTCTCTTTAGGCCTCTTATTTGGCTTTGACTCCTTCTCCTTTGCTCTCCCTAACAACCTACCCAATAATCAAACTATCCTTTATCTCCGTAATCAGTCCTTCCCTCTTATTATCAATGCTCAAAAACTCTCCATCTCTAACTATGATTCCCACTCCTCTCCCCTTACTGTTAATCTTATCGACTCCTATGGCATTGGGGGAAAGTTATCAATAGAAGAGGTTTGTTATAAATCAAATATTCCATATGGAAATAGAGTTAGCGTTTTTTGTTAAAGGGCGTGGTCTGTCCGTAAGACAAATCAAACTTCCATAACCTGTTTCTTCAATCTTTGCAAACTTTTCAAAAGCATGAACGTCATTTTTATTAGGGTTGGATGTTTTCTTTATTTCAATAGGGGAAAATTTCCCATCCCTTTCTATTAATAAATCAATTTCAATTTGATTAGAATCTCTATAATAATATAACGATGGGAACAATCCGTTATGGTAATAAGATTTAATTATCTCAGAAATTACAAAAGTTTCGAAAAAGGCTCCACTCATTGCTCCTGTCTCTAAACTCTTTGGTGTATTCCAAGATGCAAGATAAGCGCACAAACCTGTGTCTGTAAAATAAAGTTTAGGTTTTTTGATAAACCGTTTTGTGATATTTTTATAATATGGTTTTAACAAATATATAATTCCTGAAGTTTCAAGAATAGAAACCCATTGTTTTGCAGTATTTGGAGAAATTTCAACATCTTTTGCAATATCTGCAATATTTAATTCTTGTCCTGTTCTTGATGCAGCAACACTTAAAAACCTTATAAATGATGAGATGTTTCCTATATTTGTAATTTGTCTTACGTCTCTTTCAATATATGATTGAACATAAGAAGAATAAAAAAGAGACCACTTATCATCGCTTTCACTGTCAATTTCTGGAAAAGAACCTTTCCAAATAATTCTGTATGTTTCTGATAAATCTTTCTTTTCTAACAAACATGATGGGTTAAATGCAGGAATAAACGGTTTTTGAATTGTTTCTTTGTTTGCTCTTTCGTATATTGATAACCCTAGCATGTTTATAATTGCAATCCTTCCTGCTAAACTTTCTGTAACGCCTTTCATAAGAGAATATTGTTGGGATCCCGTCATCCAAATGGCTCCTTTTTTATCGGAATTGTCAACATACATCTTTATATATTTAAACAGCTCAGGAGCGTATTGTATTTCATCTATAAAAACGGGAGGCTTATAAGTTTGAAAAAAAAAATCTGTTTCATTTTTTGCAAGGAGTAAATCCTTGGGGTTATCTAAAGTAACATACTGTCTATTATTTTTTTCTATATGTCTAAGAAGCGTAGTTTTTCCGATTTGCCTCATACCTGTTAAAAGAATAGTTTTAAAACTTCTTGATGCTTCTAAAACAATTTTGTGTAAAGTTCTTTCCTTATATGTCACAAACCCTCCAATTATACAAATATGCAATACAACTGCATTTTAACATAAGTAATCTTTTGTGGTCAATGTAAATATGAAATACAGCTGTATTTCAATACCTGACTTGACCGGCAAAAGAAAAAAAGAAAAATTCGGGGGAACTCTAATGTCAGGTCAGGTTCTAATTATTTCGATTTAAATAAAATTTTATGCAGCACCAAGTATGCTCTTAACTGCGTTAGTAGAAGTTTTTGTTCTCTGTTTTGCATCTTCGATTATTCTATTAAATGATATCTTGTTTATTGAATCATTTAATACTGCTAAACTAATAGCTATTTGTGTTCTTTCTGTTTCTTTTGATTCTATCAACCCTAACGCTTCTATTTCATTTGTTACACTATTTACATAACTTGCCATTACTGCTCTTTGCTGTTCAAATGTAGCTGTTGATGATTCCTGAATCATAATACTTTCTGCTTCTTTAAAGTACTGCTGTAAAGATTCTTTACTTGCAAATTTTTCAGCATTGGCTAAATAAGCTTTTACTAATACTATTCCTAACGCTTGTCTATCCGTTACGCTATTTGCTTGATATGTTTCCTGGGTAAAGTCAAACGCATTCATGTATCTTGTTACAAGTGACGCCTCTGCCAAACCTCTTGCAAAGCCTAATGCTTCTAAGACTCTTGCTGTGCCTTGCTCTTGAGCTGTGATCCCCTTTAGTAATTTATCTATATGCTTTACAACTTCTTCATTTAGATTTGCTTGTGCTACTGCTTCTCTTATTTGACCAGCTGTTAGCAGTTCTGCTTTTGTTGTTAACAATCCTTTCATTACATTTAAATTAGATGATGCATTTACCTGTATCTGTATTTCTCCCAACTTTCTAGCTCTATCATAACCTTTATTTAACGCTTTTTGTACCTTATTTGCTTCCACTTTTGCTTCCCCAGTAGTATTATTTATTTCTGTTACTACTAATGTATTATATCCCTCAAACCCATTTTGGCCTAAACTATTTTTTAAAGCTTCTTTAACTTCTTCGTCTTTCAATTGAATTGCATTCCTGGCTCCAACAGCATATTTTTCAGAAGATTTTTTTAATAAATCTAACATTTCTTTTAATTTTGCTACATCTGTTTCTTTTTGCCCGTTCATATTTATACCGTCAAAACCCAATTCAAACAACTTTTTAAACGTTGCTTCATTTGCCATCTGAGCATTGCTAATATCTACTTTCATCACTGCTTTTAAACCTAAACTATGTATGGCTGTCAACGCTACTAACAACTTATTTGCGCTCTGCTCATTTGTAACATCCATACCTTCTGTAACATCCAATATTATGGCAGTTGCTCCCTGATTCATTTTTACACGTACTGCAGTCTCTATAAATTTAGAATCCAACTTTACTCCGCTTACATTTACTTGATAAAATTTCTCCTGCTCATCTAACTTAAATATCTCTTCAGCTTTTATATCTTGATCTATTGTTTGCAATGTCCCTTGAGATATATCTAGATCGTTAGCTATGTACACACCTTTCAAAGCTTCTTGGCTTAAACTTTCTGTTAGAGCAACTTGCCCTCCTTCTTGTTGCGCTATTCCCTCAAGCATTCTTGCAGCATCTATGGTACCCTCTTCATTAGTTAGCCCAGAAAAGTTTACCATTGATATTCCTTTAGAATTTATCTCTAAGTTACTGCTTATCCCATACATCTGCGCAGCTTTATCTTTTAACGTATTAAACTCTTTTCTTAACACGCTATTATTGTTTACATTTTCAGTAAATGCCAAAACTGCTTTTGCATAATTTTCTGCTGTATCTAAATCCCTGTTTATATTATCTTTTAATTTTAAACCTATCACATGCACTCCATTTACTTCTTTTACATACACATCGTATACCATCTCTTGTCCGTTTACACTAAATGTCGCATTTACTGGCATACGATAACTCTCTACATTAATACCTTGCGACATACGCTCAATTAAAGCTGTTGAATAACCTCCATCTTTAAATACTTGAGCTTGCTCAAGCTCAGAAGATGCTGTACCTACTTGACCATTAACTACTATCAATCTAGGAGATTTTTTCATATCTGCATTATTAAACATAGCAGGTTCTTGTACATAAGTTGGCGCTACTAGATTTATTACTTGATCCTCTATTTCTCTATAATATAACCTGCTTTGCGCTTGAGCCAAAGCAAACGCTTCTTGCCTGCCAACTTTAGCCGCTATAGCAACCAACACAGGGTCTGACATCACAAAAGCTATAGCTTCTTTATAAGTTGCCTCTAGATTTGTAATCTCTGGATGAAGTTTTGACCAATCGTATATATCTCCCATAGACACAATAAATTCTTCTAACGCGTCTACACTATGCACTATTTTGGAAAATTGCACTTGGTTTGTAGCATAATTTTTATGTCTAAGCTCGTGCCTTACAAATACTTCTAACAAATCTTTATTTTTAATATTGCCTTTCTCATCAAAAAACATTGCTCTAAGCATTTGATAATTTACATGTATTTTCCCATCATTAGCATTAAACGACATAACAACTCCGGCAGTATTGTCTTCAACAGTAGAAATATTTTCAGCAAACTCTTCGTTTATATCGTTAGGTAAACTTTCAGTTATTGCCTCAAGAACAGTAGCATCATCAATTTCCATATAATAATCTAAACTATTTACTGCCTTTTGAGCTAAAGTAATTTGCTCAGTTTGATAATTTTCAAACTCGCTCACGCTTATCATAAGTTTAGACATCGCCATAAGTGGAAGCTGGGCCAATTTATCTGGCATTGTCATTTTAGCAGCATCAGCAGCCAAAGTACTTGCTATTTGCATAGCTTGTATAGCTGTTTGAGAACTCGTTTCTTGAGATTTTTGTTTTGCTGTTACGCCTTTTGGTGTCCATAGATACTCTATTTTTATAGCACTATCTTTTATATTTCTACGTCGCAAATCTTCCGCTTTTATATCAAAACCATTTATAGCTTCTTGCCTGCTAACATTTATTACTTTACCACCTATAGTTATTTTAAAACCATTAAAATCATGAGTGGTCGATTCAGGTGGGTACTGATACCCAATCTGCCACGAATGCGTTGCAAAACCGTTAAAATGAAAATCCTTGCCAAATCTAATATCGAAATCCTTATCTTTTACAATATTTTTTACATTTTTGACCCCAAAATCACCAACTTCATATTGGATAGCAACTTGCTTTCCCTCCATCATTCTATCGTATCTTTTTAAGCCTTCTTCAGCAATTACTCTAGCAGTTTCTTCTTCTTGGACTTTATTTCTAGCAGCTGCTTCTTGAGCCTCTTTTCTAAGAATTGCCTTTCTTTTTTCTTCATCTTCTATATGTTTTTTCTCTGTTTCTGCTTCCTGAGCCAATCTTTCCTGTTCTTTTCTTGCTGCTTCTGCTTCTTGAGCTGCTTTAAGCTGATTTTCTTGTACAATACGTTGTTGTTGTGCTATTCTTTCTTGTTCTTCTTGTAATTTCTGTTCAGCAATACGTTGTTGCTGTGCATCTGTTTGTTCTTTTATAAGTCTTTCTTTTTCCAGTCTTTTTTCCTCTGCTTCCTGAGCTAGCCTTTCCTGTTCTTTTCTTAATGCCTCTGCTTTCTGTTCTGCTATAATTCTTTCTTGTTCTAGCCTTTCTTGTTGTATACGCATTTCATTTTCTAGTCTTTCCTGTTTTATCCTTTCTTGTTCTCTCATCTCATTTTCTACTTTTTCTCTCTCTTTTCTCTGTTCTTCTTCTTTACGTTTTTGTTCTTGCTCTTTTAGTTCTTTTTCCTTCTGTAAAGCTATTTTTTCTGCATTTCTTCTGGCTTTTGCTTCTTCTACAGACCTTTCGAATTCTTGTTGTTTTTTTATCTCTTCTTGCCTTGCCTGCTCTTTTCTCTCTTCTTCTTTTCCTTCAAATTCTTCTTCAGAAATCCACTCCAACGAAATTTCTAACGGTGCTATTGCTCCGCTACTATCTACATGAAAAGCATCCATTGTGCCATCTGGATTTGCATCAAAATTCCATTGACGACGAATTCCTCCTTTAAAATCTCTTGTTACAATTTTTACACCAAGTAATTTGTACCCTTTTCTTTCAGGTGCCCAATATTTACTAAAATCTATCCAAGAATTTGTAAACCCTGGAAACGTATATCCATCAGTAGCTTGATTATATCCGTCTTTTAAACTTTCTGGTAAGCCTCTTACATTATCAGGCTCATTTTCTTTTACACCACTAAAAAACTTTATTGGATGATTTGTAAAAGATGCATCTAATTCTTTATACTGTTCATCTGTGAACACATTGTCTCTAGTCATTGGGTTTTCTATCCAATGTGGTGTTAATACAGAAATACCTGCTGCGTCTTGTGCATTAATAATATTTGTAAATCTTTTTGTTGGATCTGTATCTGAAGTCCAGTATAAAGAACCCTCTAAATACCCAACTGGAGTTGTTAATTTTTTACTGATATTTGTAAGATCTATAATCCCTTTTCTAGTGCGCGTATATAAAATAGAATCATTAGGACTTGTTCCTATTTGAATTCTTGCTTTGCCAACCTCAGATAATTTTTTCCAACGAGGCACAAATGTTGTATTTCCCATTGCTGTAACTATACCGTTAAAAATAGGCGTTGCTGGATCTGCTTCTGAAACCCAATATAAACTGTTTGGGTCACAATCTTGCGGAGCTTGCAAATCTCTTGAAATTTTCTTCAAATCAACGTTTGCCCCTCCAAGAATATTAGCAGAAACTGATGCTTCTCTTTGGGTTGAAGTGTCGCCTTCAGACCTATTTTTCCAATTCCCAGCCCCAATTGAAACCCTTACGGTTGGCAAAGGTTTCCAATGCGGAGTAAACGAACCCGGCTTGTCCACATTAACTATTTCGTCTTTAGAAAACTCTTTATCGGGGAATAAATCACTAGTCCAATACAAACTATTATAATCATAACCTTCCGGAGGCATAAGTGTGGTTGAGCATTTTCCAAGATTTATAACACCGTTAATTGCATCTGCTGCAAAAGAACTTTGTACACTAAAGCCTAACCTACTTCTAGTCCCCTCACCTGTATTAATTGATATATTAGGTTTCCAACGTACCTTTACCGTAACTTTGCCGTTTACCATATCTGCAGGAATAGCAAAATCAGAATTAGCTTGTGATGCAGTTATTGTAGTTTTAATATCTGAATTTTCACTTGTAATTTCGTACCCGTCAAACTCATACCCATCTCTTGTGGGTACACTGTCTAAAGAAGACGATACTTGCGTCATACTGTCATAAACATTGTGCGCATAATTTACAACAGCGCCCCCAACATTTCGAGCCATATCTGTAGCGCTGGTATAGATATAATTTTTACAACTTTCGACCGTTTTCGACAACCATTGTGTTCCGTGTATATACGCACCTTTGCCAAACATATATAAGATCTTACGCGTCCAAGGGTCAGGATTGATTATAGCATTGACTACACCGACAACTCCAGTTCTAATACCATTTACTATGCCTTTACCTGCAGATATTAATAATTGTCTAACACCCGCAACTTGCACCAACAACGCAAATGAACTTTTTGCTATTTTCCCATATTCACCTTCCTCATAAGCATGGATAATCCTTCTTACTTCTTCCCCGTATGGGTTATCCTCTCCAGCAAAATTTTCAAGCAAGACATTTCTAGTAGTTTGATAAAATTCATTTGAATTATACGTAAAAAATAAAGCTACAACTGCAACAAACATTGCCAAAGCGCCTAACAAAATTAAAAAGCTAAAACCTATTGCTATTGGTGCTATAAAAAATGCCGCTAACGCACCAATAGCAATAAGCATTCCTACTATTACGTTTGCTTTAAATATCCAGCTCGATTCTTTAAAAAATTTCCAAGATATACCCATTACGGTCTTAAATATAGCGCTCGTGTTATATTTATAGATCATAAAGCCGACTAAACCTAGCATTGCAACACCAAAAACTGCAACAGCAAAAGGTATGGCCCAAGCAGCCGCTATCGTAAATACACTGATACTAGGAATTGCCAAAATACCAAGTATAAGTACCGCAATAGAAACAACATACATCGCAATCCTGACATAAGAAGTAGTTTGTGAAGAGCTTGCTTTAGAACTTACTATATTAAGAACCATATCTAGAACTTCTAAATAATAATCATATCTTTCTATTTCTTGCTCTGAAGATGCTTTGTCTCTTAAAGTTTTTAAAACTCCTTTAACAATAGGACCAACTAAAATGGTTACAACATTTACAATTGCAATAATTAAAGCTGCTATAACAAGCAGGCCAAACACACCAGGGACAGCAACAAGGCCAAGCAGCGCCGCCATACCAATTACAATAGCCACGCTAAAAATTACCTTTGCAATATCTACAGCACTTAAACCTTTAAAAGCATTTTTAAGAACAGACAGTTTGTTTATACCAGGAGTTATTATGGCGTTATATATTTTTGCGACAACAAAAAATATACCTTTAAACAATAAACCAAATACATTTGCTGGCCACTTGCCGCCTTCAAAATCTTTTACATCGTAAAATCTCTCAGAATAGGTAAAAGTAATTGGTTCTGTTATTGGAGATGTTAAATCTTTCCCATCGCTTCTTGACCAATGCCCTCTAACTCCTCCCGTATTATATTCTGCTTTAGCCTTTTCTCCAAGCTGCACAAAAGTAAATTGATAACCTGATTGCATGGTTTGAAGTTTTTTTCTATCAGCTTCATTTTGAGCGAACTCATTTTCAAATGTAACTTTTGGATTACGTAAAAAACGTATAGTAAGTTTACCAACAACATCTTGCGAAGGCACAGTAACATCACCAATACTATTTACATCGGTTACGTTTACTTTCATAATGTCTACACCGTTAACTGAAACAATATAGCCTCTAACATCCCAATTATCTGCAGTTAAATCTGTTATATTCTTTTTTACTAAATTGGCTTCAATAGTATACGGCTGGCCAAAAGCAGCAGCTTTAGTAGTTGAGTTATCTGCAACACTACTTAAACTTGCGTTAGAAAATTCTACTTCAAATTGTTCTTTGTCTTCTCTCTGTATCCATTGAGCTACAAAATCAATATCACCTGTTACATCTTTAGCATCTATACTAAACCCATTCATAACATCCACTCTACTAATATTAATAGTACGCCCATCTTTAGTTGTATAGCTATATCCGCTAAATAAATATCCTGCTTTTGTAGGCAATTGGTCTATTGCTACACCAGCTAGCTGATATGTTTGCCCATCAGATAAAGCATTATCTACAACTGCAGGCATATTAGAATCTGCCCCGTTTGCTACAAAGTTAACACTATAACTTTCAGGTGTAAAGGTATAATCTATGTTTAGTTCACCATTTATGGGAGTTGTACCAAACTGAAAATTCTCTACAATTTTCCCATCAATTTTAACTATACGTTTTACAGTTCCAAATCTGCCGTTTTTTAACTGCACTCTACCTTCTGCAATAAGAGGAGCTGTCAATGCTACATTGTTATCAATTTCTGTTGGCAGTCCTTCAGGGGCAGATATTTCGGTAGGCAAATTCCATGTTATTTTCTGAGTTTTTATCCCCGTACGATTTCTAATAAGTGCATTACCTAAACGTTTAGCACCACTTAATCTACCAAGTCCTTTTATACGTACATTTTGTCCTGTAGATGCAGCACCTATGTTAGTTCTAATTGGTTCTCCATTTTCATTAACAAATACCACATCACTCTTTTCTGCAACCCATATAGCTTGAAGTTTTAAATCCCCAGTAATATCTTGCGAAGTAATATCAAAACCGTTAGTAACTTCTTCCGTAGTAATAGTCCTAACATTACCTTCTGCATTTACATATTGATAACCGTTAAATTTATAACCTGCTCTTTGAGGAAAAGATGTAACACCTTTAAAATGAACTTCCCTACCACTTCTTATAGTTTGTTGCATTGGTGTTGATGCAGCATCGTTTGTTGCAAAAGACAAAGTGTATGCTTCGGGCGTAAAAGTATACGTAACTTCAACATCGCCAATATCTTTAGCATCAAATTTTGTTTTCCCAAATTCAAAGTCAGGCACTTCAAGGCCGTTTCTTGTAACCTTATAAGTTAAGGTTCCCCTTCTACCATCAGCAAGTTGAACACGTCCAGTTTGTATATTCGGAGCTTCTATAACACCTTGCTCATTTACTTTGTTTACTAAAACATCACCTAGAGCTAAACCTTCAGGCAAGTTCCAAACTACTGGAACATTCCCTCTAAAAGCTCTCCAACTATCCTGTAGTTTTGCGCCAAACCATCTAAAGACATTTCTAAAAGATACTATAAACTCTTCTAACCCAGGGAAAGTTCTGTGAATAAAACCTAATAAGCCAGTCTTTGCTTGGGCGTACTCTAAATGGTTAAGTTCATGTTCTACAGTAATTCTAAGCATTGTAGGGTTATCAAGTAATGACTTTACAATATATGGTGAGAAAGATATCTTGCCATTAGACGCTGTTTCCATAACTACGCTGTTGTCATTTGTTATAGCAGTCTTTAGAGCATTCATGACAGCTTCATTATCTTCAACATCATTTTGCCAATTTGTGCCAGATACCAAATTTAAATAAACATTAGCTAAAGTTTCATTCTCAAAAGTCGCTTGAACAAGCCTAATTGCAGTTTCTTTAGGTAACGATCTTACCAATTGGGCAAACACTAACCTGCTTTCCTTATCAGACAACACTTGTCCTGTTTTTTCTAATTCTTTTATAACTTGTGTTTGCTTACTTTCAAAAATTGAAGACATTATAGACATCGTAGCTATAATTGCAAAAACAGCAACACCAATACCTGCAGCAATAACAGCGCCAATGCCTGTTATAACTGCTAGCGACAACAATACAGTCAATGCTACAAAACCACCAGTGTTCAAGAAGCCCAGTATCCCTGCTCTAATCGCAGTAAATTTAGCACTAGTAACAGACTCCTGCATAGGTGCAGATACAACTGGTTCTAAACGATTTAATGTAGGCACTATTTGGGCTGGTGCCGCTTGATGCCCATAATCACTTTGCGCAAGTACTAAATTTCTATCTGCGTCTAATAACTCTTGGGTAGCTCTTGTAGATGACTGCCCCACAGTAGCATCTAATACTTCTTGATACCTTTCAAGATAACCTTTAAATGTATTAACTAAATTTATCCGTGCAAACTCTCTTGCAATACTTCCAGCTTCTAACCCATATCGTAATCTTTCTAATAATATAGCTGTTTTTGATCTTGTTGTAAGAGAAGTTTCTAAGTCAGTAATTAATGTCGCATCAACAGAAACCTCTTTATCTAATACGGTAACTAAACGCGACAATGTAAGAGCTATATACAAGTTTGAAATATCATCTTGTGTTAAAGGTGAATTTTCATCAGGATTATTTTCATTTTGTAAGAATTTGCCAATTCTATCTGAAATACCTCTTACTTTGCTTAATTTTATTAAAACACTATCTAAAAGTAACGATACTCCACCCTCCACTCTCTTTATCTCACCGTTGTCCAAAGCTATCTGTAACTCTTCTAAACCAAGTTCAAACATCATTTCAAAACTGTTCTCATCCAGCTTAGAGTCGCTTGCTAAAATCATGGGTTTACATTTCGCAATAAAATTTTTAACTTGATCTAATATTTTTTGGTCAACAGTTCCTTTATCAATTACTTCTTGAGTAATATTTCTTAAATTATCAACAATCTGCACTGCATTTGCAGACACATTTTGTTCTGCAAAAATCATATCGTCTAACTGGGCTTGTGCTTCGTTTAAATCTTTATACGCTTGCTTATCTTCTGGGTTTTCTTTTACTGCTCTTTCTAAATTCTCAATTTGATTTGGCAAGTCTACAAACATTTTCTCTTTTACAGCCAGTACAGCCAGTTCTTCTAGTTCTGTACGTTTGGTTTCTGCTTTTGAGGTTTTATACCATCTATATGCTACTACTACCATACCTATCAAGCTTGCGAGCGCAACCACACCCAGAATTACCCACGCAAACACAGTCATAGCCGCTATTGCTGATATAAAACCTAAAAAAAGACCAGCCGCTAATACAACTAATGCTCCTCCTACTATCCAAGGCATTGCTCCCTTTATAAAATCAGGCACTCCTACTACCAACCCCACAGCAGAAACTGCCGCATTAACTAAAATTACTAATATGCCCACAACTATCGCTGTTATAAGCACTATTTGCAACGCCAACAATGCTGCCCAACCGAACACAAACAATCCTACTGCTGCTATCCCTACTGCAATTATCCCTGCCGCATAAATGATAGTTTTTGCCACTGATATACTTGTTTCTTCCATTTTAGTATTCATATCAGCGTTTTTATCTTTTTGATATAATTCCCTTACTTCTGGATGCTCTTGTAAATAGTTTTTTAAATACTCTGCCTCTTGATCATATAACTCACTTCTCCTTTCAAAAAAACCTGCTTCATCATGCTTTGCCATCAAATACACTGCAAAATCTTTCTTCCATGCAGGATTATTACTTAGTTCTTCGATTGCGTCTATATTCCCTTGCTGTTGTAATTCTGCTATTTGGGCTGTTAATGCATCTAGATCTTGTGTTTCTTCAAAAACTTTTTCTTCTTCATTAAAACTACTAAAGCTTGTCCCTTCTTCCTGCATAAACCTGTATATAAATTCCCCTCTGGAAAATGTATTATCTTCTGCTGCTACAGCCGCTGCTACTGCCTCTATTATACTTTTTGCTAAAAGCGACTGCTTCCCAACCCCAGCTTGAAATAAATGTTCTTCATTTCCTACTTTTATCGTCTTTAGCAATACTCCCATTAATGTGTCATAACTTATTACTTTTCCTGACTTTTGCAGAGCTGTTCTAATTTGATTAAGCAATCCTCTTGCTGAGAAATGCTCTTCTTCTTGCTCATTATCTTTACCAACAAAAAATGCTTTAAATGATTTTGTTGCCATTACCCAAAAAAACAGAATACTTTCAAACAATTTATTAATCGTATATCTTAAATAACTAGTAGTAAACATTGCGCTTACTGTATCTGCAAACATCTCGTGGAACATATTTAAAGAAACTTCGTCACCACTTACTCCCAAACCAAATAATTGATCATGCCCTAATTCGTGTGCTATCATAGTATAGTATGCTTCATATAAATCATAACCTCTTAACATCATCACAAACTTAGAAAAAGCTCCCATCTTTATAAAGCCCAATCCTGAATGCGCATTAAACGATAATTCTTTCTTTGCCAAAAAAGATGTCATTATTAAGCTATATGTTTTCTTGTTTTGATTGTTATAGTTGGTTAGTTCAGCTCCTTTTAAATCTATTTTTGTAGCCATCTGTTTTATAATCATTGCATTTATCGCTATCTCACATGCTCTTAAATCAAAATAACTATCATTTATGCGTAATTTCTTTTCTTCTAACATCCTTTTCATGTCATTTATCATTTGTTTATTTTGGACATAATTATCTTCACTCTCTATTCCCATTGCTTTTAAATATCCATAAGCATATAGCCTTGCTTTTAAACTAATTCCATCGTTATGCAAAATTTCACTTAATCTTTTCTTGTTTTCAGACTCTTTTGTAACCAACAAATATTCATATTCTAATGGATAAAACTCTTTTAGCTGCTCTTCTGTTGCAACCATTGCTAACGCTTTATCTAAAACTTTAATCTTTTCTTTATAGCTTTCTTCTGTAGCAGTAGTAAAAAGAGTAGGTAACTCTAAATTATCCTTGTATTCCTTTAAAGTTACTGCCAATTTTTTTAATTCTACTTCCCTTAACACTCTACTTGCAAATTCTACTGTAGCTCCCTTGCCTTGCGTTATTTCTACAGTTATAGCTTCTAATAGCAAATCACCTTGATACAGTTGATCGTTATCTCTTACAGATGCCAAATATTCCATTCGTCCTTTATCGGCATTTTTTTGTACAGCTATATGTGACGCAAGTTGTTTAACAAGTGCAAGTTTTGCAATGTCTGCTGGTGAAAGATTAGCTGTTTGTGCTAAATCAGAGGAGGATACTTGATTTGTTTCATTAAATAGTGCATTTTCAGCTGCTATAGCAGAAACAGGAGAAGCTTGCCCTATAGAGACTGGTTTAAAAGAACCTGTAAGAGTAGTGCTCCAGCCTCGCACATTACCAGCATTAGTGTTAAAGAAGGTAGTTTCTGCTTTATATAATGCAGATTTAAAGAAAGGTTTTTCGTGATCATGTTTTGCCTGTATATAATAGTATAAAGCCAACTGTCCTTTTGCATCAGTTCCAAAAATCGCTTGCTCTTCTTGCAAATCCTTAAACTCAACGCCTTCCTGTTTTATAAATTGATATAAAAACTCTCCTCGTTGTTCGTTTGAGAGTTCAGATGTGGCTATTGCAACGGTTGTTACAATTTTTCTAGCCAAATTTTCTTCTTGTTGCGCTTTAAATAAACCTTCGCCTTGCACTTGACCAGCTATTTTAATTGACAGGTCTAGTATAGTTTCATAATTCAGCGTTTTACCTACTACATCAAATGCTTTTTTTATACTATTTATCAATCCTCTTGCCGCATCATGGCCTTCATCAGCACTAGATTCTGGCAATATATTGCTAGAAAATGCAGTATAAGGTTGTAGTATAGTAGATCTTCTAGCTATAATTTGTTCAACAGTCCTACCTAAAAATTTAGACATGAAACTTCCTGCAACAATATCAGCAAAAAATTCATGAAACATTGTTGAAGATTTAGCAGCATGTGTCGTAAACACACCCAAAGAAAAAAGCTGTCTATGGCCTAATTCGTGAGCTATCCTTCTATACATTCTATCATGTACATCTAAGCCCTCTGCACGATCCATAGCATTTGTAGCAAATGTAAAATTAAGGCCAGAGTTGGCATTTTCAAACGTACTGCCTTTTGGACCAAAAAAATTAGAATCCATTATGTCTTTGTAAATTTCTTTATTAGAACTATTATATTGTGCTAACTTGTCTTCATCAACAGTGTTTAAAATTTTATCTCGTACTTCTTGCCTAACAACAATGTTTATAGCAATCTCGCAGGCTCTTAAGTCAAAATAATTATTGCCTACTTGCAACGTTTTATCTTCTAACATCTTTTTAACTTTTGAAAGAAATCCTTCATCAGCAGCATCGTTTTCTACATAACTGTCAAAGGTATCTACTCCCATTGCTTTTAAATATCCATAAGCATATAACCTATGCTCGATAGGATTATTTTCATTAACCAAAAATTCTGCCAACTTATCTTTATCATTTGAAAATTTGGTAACATAGAAATATCCGAATTTACCAATATTAGATTTAAATTGTTGCTCTGTAAAAAGCCTTGCCAAAGCTTTGTCTGCTATTGATACAACAAATCTAAAATTCACATCATTGCTAGATTCAGTTCCATTCGTAATTAAATCAGTCTTATTTTTTTGAAATTCGTTAATAAGATTATCCAAGTCACTGTTTATTAAAACTTTACTTGCAAAATCAATTGGCATCTGCGTATCTGTTTGCAAGTTTAGCTTAATAGCATTAACAAGAGAGTCTTTTGGATAAAAATCAGTGTTTTTTATTGATTCTAGAAAAGAGACTTCTTCAGCTGTAATTTGTCCATAAGTATTTAATCTTTCTACAATTTCACTTACAATTTTTTTTGTATCTTGCTCTTGTCTTATAGCAGACAATACTTCTTTTGCTGCTGCATTTCCAGTAAATGTATCGTATGAAGAAAGAAGCGCATGAAATATATTCAAACGAAGCATTCTATTTCGCAATTCAGAACTGTTAGCAATATCTAAATCTTGAAAAGGGGTTAATGTACCAAAGTTTTTTATAAGAACTTCTCTTTGTTGTACTATTCTTGAAACTTCTGACGGACTAAGAACTATCCTGTTGCTTAAATCTTTAAATATCCTATCTTCTCTATTTAACGCATCCAGAAAAACTTCAGAACTTACATCTGTAAAAATAACACTGTCTATATTTGCAACTGAAATCCCCATCTCAAGCAATTCTTGTAATTTTTTATCAATTTCCAATCCTTGTTGTTTATTTTCGTTCCCAATTGTTTTTGATAAAGAATTTAATGCTTCTGCTAAGTTGCATATAAGGCCGTTATAGTTTTTATATGTTGCAAATACAAGTTTATTTTTTGTACTAAGCGATCTATTGGTTAAATACGCAACTTTCTTTAATTTAGTGGCATCTCCATTGGCTGTCCGTAAAATGTCATTGCTAACAAATAATATTATATCGTCAAGAAAAACTCCATTATAACTTGCATATTTAGCAGCCATTTCTCTAAACTTAGCTTTATTACCACTGGAAATTTCTTCTTCTAAAGCATTTACAAAAGTTTGCCTAGCCTCTCTACTAAAGTCAGACTGCAATAAATCTTCCATCGCAGTAAATACTGTATCAGCTTTATTAATTGATATTGACTCTTCAATTGATAAAGCTGATACAAAGTCTCTAACATTGGCAGTATCTACTGCTTTAAATTTATTTCGTTCAGTGGCAAATTCATCATTATTGCTTGCACTAATAGCAAGCTGTGCCCGTATAGATATTGTATTTTCAACAAGGGCACGTATTCTTTGGTTAACTTCCTCTAACTGTTCTTTTGAAATAGTTGTAAATTCTGAGATTTTGGTTAAATTTTGTAGTAAAATTTCAGCATTTTTTACCTTTGTAGATAAAGAATAATATTGCTCTGGAGCATCTGGTACTTTATAAATATTAGTACTTTCTATCATAACATCTGCAGCATATATAGCCAAATCAATTGACTCTTTATTGTCAGACGTTTTTTCTAATATATCTATATATAAACTTCGTATGTGTTCAAGTGTATCTAAAAGATAATTAACAACTCTTCTAACTGCCACTTTCTGGATTACATTCCCTTCAGAAAAACTATCAAGCGTTTCTTGTGTAATATTTAAATTAGGGAAATAGTCATTTAAAATCTTTCTTAATTCTTCTTTGGTAAGCTGCTCTTTTTTTGACCCAATATTGTCGTAATCAGAAATTATCATTATTCCGTATATATTTTTTGCAGCATCTATAGGGTTTTCATTAAAGTACAATTCGGGAACATAAAGTTGTATAAGGCTATTTGCAGTATCAATAGCATTCTGAGACAAGACTTTTGACATCTCTACTTGTTGGGAAGCAATTAAATTTTCGCTAACAACATTACTATACCTCAAAGCATCAAAAAACTTATCTACTTCTTTAAAAGATTTTGCCAAATCTTTAACATTTTGTTCATTAATTAAGCCTAGTCTTAGAAAATTCTTTAATTGCAATATATTCCTTGATGGGAAAGGATTAGAAAGTACTGTATTTATAGATTCACCTTGACTTATTCTAGCTATCAACCTAACTTCAACTTCTTTTGTCAACAAAGCTTGGAAATTGTAAAATTTCGAGCGGTCATTTCTGCCTTTTGCAGATTGATCATAAATTCTTTTTAACTCTTCTTTAGTTAAATTTAAATTTTTAAGTGCTAAGGCTGCAGTAACAGCATGAGGATAATTTGTTTTCAATAAATCTTCTATTAAAACCTCTTGAGATATGCCTTCTTTAAAAAACTCATTAAAATTCGGGGCTACAAAAGTAAACTCTGTTTTCTGAGCATCTTCTAATATATTTTTTATTTCCGTGTCAGCCCCTTTAATACCCAACATTCTTGCAAAATCTATATTTGCCCCACCCAAGCTATTTAGCAGTCTTATTTTTTCGGTTTGATCTTCTATTGGTTTTGCTTCTTCTTGAGGTTTTGCTTCCTGAGTTATCTCTGGTGTCGTCGTTTTTTCTGGTGATGTTTCTATAGTTGTTGCAAGAGTTTCTTCTGTAGTAGTCGTTGTCTGGGGCTGCTCCTCTGGGGCTTCTTGTTCTGTCAACTGTCTTGACATCTTTACAACTTCAGAAAACATATTTTGGTTATTTTCTAAAGCTATAGTTGTATTATTATTTATCAACTTTGAAAAAGCTTCTTCTTCAGCTTTATTTGTAACTTCAATTTGTAAAGATTCAAGTGAAAATGCCTGATAATTCGCAAATGTTGTATCATATACTGCTTGCGTAACTCTCATACTAAAATTTTGTGGAGTAGAACGATCAACAAGATTTTTATAGATCCTTAAATCTTCTTCTTTTAAATCCTCTAAGATTACTCTCGTAACTTCTTTAGACAAATTATTACCTTGCGGTAAAGAGTAATACGTCCTTGTTAAAAGATAAAGCAACACTGACCTACCAGTATGCATAGTCTCTAAATCTTTTATTTCGGCTTCTTGATTTTCAGCTTTAGCTTTAACTTCTTGCTGTCTAACACTTTCGTCTCCAACAGCAATAGAAAACATAGCAAGAGTATTAGCTATATACAAATTATTTAAACTTAACGGCTGGATAATTGCATTTCTAAGATCAGGTTTTAATCCCATATCACGTTGATTACTGTAAGTAAGATTCCTAACTAATATTGACAATACCTGATCTACATTTGCATATGCCTCTACAAAATTTCCAGCTGTAATTTGCTCTCTTATTTCTGGCAGATTTACCGCTAAGATAGTATCTTTAAATACTTCTTCCCAATTATAATCACCTTGTGGAGAAATATTAATCGTACTAACTATTTCTTCCAATGTATCAATATCTTTTAAAGAAAGTTGCTTTGTTTTTGTAAAATTAGCTCCTATTTGATTAACTTTTTCTACAATTTGCTTTGTATTTCCTTGTATGTTTTGCCCTTCAAATATAAGATCATTGATCTTTGACTGATTGATATATAAATTTTCATCAACTCGACTGTTATGACCTCCTATGCTAATAAAAACCTCCATACGTTTTGATGCATTATATAAAGTTGAAGCTATCTCATTACTAAGTAGTTTATATTCTTGACTGTCTTTTTCAGCCATCGATTTTAAATTTTCAAGTGCATTAACAACAGTCATTTCCATTGAAGAAATTAATTCTAGTCTATTAGAATCTTTCACATCAGCATTATCAAAATTAAAAATGTTATTCATATTTGCTAAAAGCGCTTTAGAGCAGGATACATATACTCTAGCATTTAAAAGATTCTCTTTAGAATGCTTTTCTAAAGCAGTATTTAAAGCTTGTAAAACAAACTGCAATGAATTTGCAGAATTTCTATCTAAACTTATTTCGTCTAAATTACTTAATCCATTTAAAATATTTCTGACAGCAGATAAATCTGTCTTTGACATGTAGTTAGAAAAAGTTTCTACACTATTTTTTAATTGTTCAACATTTTGTATACTAAAATTTTGAGGATTATTCGTAAAAATTTCTGTTAGATTATTTAGGACAAATGTAGTCTCTATAACGTGCTCTTCTGGGATTGTGTATGCTGGTTGTGTTTGTTGAGGTTGAGCATTACTTGAAAACAACCTAACTAGCCAGTAGATTATTGCTGGTAAAATTGTTATATGTACTACAACCATTCCTGTCCACCACAATGCTGAATGCCCTTGACTACTTTCGGTTTCCTCTGCGCCAAATATGGAGTCCAATAAATTCCCCAATCCCTGCGCTAATTCGCCTAAAAATGACCTGCTAGCTGTTACAGGCTGATCTCTTCTTGTTTCATTAGCTCTTAAAAATGCCTGTTCTTCTGCAGACAGAGTTTCTCCTTTACCTTGTTTTGCTTTCAGGTAAGCTACTAGAGAGACACTGTTCTTATCCCCAAAAACTGATTTCTCTTCTTGCAGACTATTAAGCGTAACGCCTTCTGCAGATATAAACTGATATATAAATTTCCCTCTATCCTCTTGTGTAAAACCTGCTTCTTGACACATCGTATTAGCCACATTTAAAACTACTTCCTTTGCGACTACTGATTGTTGTGCATTTGCAGTTACTATTCCACCTGCAACAACTATTGCAATTGATGCCCTCATCAAAGCTTTAAAATTAAACTGTTTCCCAATCGCGCTAAATGCAGATTTTATTGAATTAGTTAACCCTCTTGCTGCTGCATGGACTTCCTGCACACCAGCTTGTACAGTAGTAAAAGCTTTAAATTCCTTTCTACGCTTAGTTATTAACGATAAGTTTGATATGTCGTTACCAAATAAAAGCGAATTAAATATTCCTGCAACTGAATCTGCAAACTGCTCATGAAACATCCCTGCTGCATCACCTCTGGATTTAATATTCAAAGCATTTAAGTATTTATGACCCAGCTCATGTGATATTACCACATAAAACGCATCATACGAATCTTTACCAAACTCATCCATTCCATCTGTAGCTCTCGTAAAATTAAAACCACTATCAGCATTAAAAAATTCGCCGCTAGTAAAATTGGCTTGCATCATAGAAGTATATAATCCGTCAATATTACTTTTAAGCTGTGAGGCTGCCCTGTCATCAGTTACTACAGATACTTCGTTTATTACTTCTTGGCTTGCTAATAAATTTATCCCAATCACCATTGCCCTTAAATCAAAATAAGACTCCATCGGATTTAATTTTTTTTCTTTTAATATATTTTTGATACCGTTTTTAAATTCCTCTTTATTTACTTCAGCATCTATATCTATATCAACTCTGCCCACCTTAACCTTGCTGACACCCTTAGCCTTTAATTGCCCATAAGCATAAAGTCTAAAGCCCATATCTTTATTAGTATCTCGTATTATATTGGCTAAAGTTGTATCAGTTGCCTTAAGAATTTCATAATATCCTTTGTTGTATGGAAATTGGTCAATTAATACGCTATCAGGAGCTGTATGGGCTATTAATTCATCTAGATTTGCAACAGCTCTTTTATAAACATCTTCCAAACTACCATTTTTTGTAGATTCAAATTTAACTGCATTCATTAACAGTTCTTTTCGTTGTCTAATAAATCCTCTCGCTTGTGCTTCATCTCTTACTCCTAATTCTCCGTACTCCTTTATCAATGAATTCCGGACTGCGATTCTAGCGCGAATATTTTCATCTATTGCACTTATTTCCAACTGCAATACTTTTGCTAACATATTTTTTATATTCTGCTTTTGTGCTGCTCCAACTTTACCCTCTAACAGCTTTAAAGTATTTCTTAGATTAGCTGTTTCTTTATCTACATCATCATCTTTTGAAGAATCATCAGAAATAGAGAGAGCTCTTTTACTAAGTATCGCTGAAAGCGTTAATTCTTGAGCATTGCTTGTATTCTTTGACAACGAAGCAGCTTTAGCTAACAACGCCTGTTTTAAATTGCGTTTTATATCTGACGGAAACCTAGCCGTTATAGCAACATTTAAACCTGCGCCCCAGTCTCCTACGCCAGATATATTCTTTAACGCTTGCAACTTGGCTTGCAAATTTCCTTTAGCCTGTGTATCAGCCGCATTTTTGTTGTATTGGTCAAGCAAGTCAAGCGCTTCTGCTAACGTAGAGTCTATTTCTGAAGTTGTGGAAGAGACATCACTAAACATGGAAATATCTATTGCATTACTTACAGAATCTGTACGCAACTGCTTAATATCTCTTGCTTTAGAGGCACCGCCGCTATACCAATCCATTTTTGTTCCATTAATTTGCTCTTGAACAACCAAACCAAACTTCTGGCTTAAACCCTCTTTCTCTGCTTTAGATAACGTAGATTTCGACAATAATTTCTTAAAAGACGCGACCACTTTATCAACTGCATTTTTTTTGAGTTTTATTTCGTCAGTATTTGTAGGAACGGAGTTTTCTAACTCTTCAACCGCTGCGTTTGCTGCATTTATTAAATCTTCTCCCTTAGCACTATCATCTTTAGAAAGATCTTCAAGGGTATTTGCCTTTTTTACAAGACTGTCTACCGCTGTAGGACCAAAAAACTTATATAGCCAATAGCCTCCTAACGTTATAATCGTTAGCCCTATTATCTTTAGATACCACCCCACTGAATGCCCTTCCTCACTTCCTATATCCATCTCATCTGCATTTGATATTGTTTCTTCTTCTAAGGAAGGTATTTCAAATGAAGCTTGTTCTGTTTGTGTAATTTGCTCTAAGGAAGACACCAAACTGTTGAGGCTTGCTGGAGTAACTCTATCTGAACGACCCTCTCCATTTGCTAAAACTTCTCTGAAGTTTTCAATACTACTATTAACCACACTAATCAAATCTGTCTTTGCAAATTGTCTTGCTATGCTATTTGATGGTAACCAATAACGTATGCGTTCTAAAATTACCGCTGTCGTCTGCCTGCTTTGTACCGCTGTTTCTAAATCAGTAACCTCTGTTTCACCTATAGAATTTATATCGTTTATGACTGTAGCCAACCTAGAAAATGTTAAAGCAACATACAAATTAGAAAGTCCACCTTCTTTTAAAGGATAATTTACAGATGTATCTCTTTCTGCTCTTAAAAAATCAGCAAAAGATGTTGGATTTAAATCTGCTTGAAATCTTAGCAAGGAATCAATAGCCGTAACTAACATAGATAAATCATTTTTGCCTAAAACATTTTCAGTTCTTTGTTGAATTAAAATATCCAATACATCTATTGTCCCAGCATTATATAAGTCTTCACTCAATTCAGGATTAGAATTATTCTCAAGAACAGAAGACCTACACTGCTGAGCAAGCTCTTTTAGCTGTTCCAGCTCTTCTAAATCTATATTGCCCTTATCTATTATAGATTGTGTAACATTCCTTATAACGCTTGCCATACGTCTTGAATCTTTAGATACATTTTGATCTCTAAAACTCATATCGTCTAACTTACTTTGCGCTTTGTTTAAATCTTTCATCACTTGCTTATCGTTAGGGTTACTTCTTGCCATCCTGTCTAAATTTTCTATTTCTGCAGGTAATAATTGCGCCAATAATGTACTAGAAACCTCAACTCCCATACCTTCTAAAATATTCACCAATTCCGTACACAAAGCCCCAAGCCTCGAATTCAACCTAAAATCAACAGATCCATTATTTATAGGATAATTCAAAACAGTTAAAGCGTATTTACCGTAACTTTCAATTAAAAATTGCGCTCTTTGTTTTTCAGGAGTGTTTTCTGTAGAAAAACTACTTAATTCAGCCAAAATATGCATGTAGTCTTTTATATTTGAAACAAGGCCTTGTTGGTCATCAGATGTCTGCAGAATTAATGCCCCGCCTCTCACTATTTCATTATTTGAATATTGCATAGAAAGTGGAAACACTTCTGCGAGTGCTCTTTGTAAGTTAATATCAGTGGAGTTACGTCTATTTTTAATTAAAGCTGCAATTAAGCCATTCAAAGCATTTAACGCGTCGTTTCTGTCTGTTAAATCTTCTAAAAATGTAAAATTTACATCAATAATATGTGCATCGTAATATTGTTTAAGGAAATTGGCAAGTTTGTCTCTAGTTTCCTTGTTTTTTAATTGTTCCCAAGCATTTTCCTTTAAAAAAACATCTCTTATAGTGACTACAAATACTGCTGTTTCTGTAGTATACTGAGTTTGATCCACAACATTATTAGACAATTCAAACAAAGTTTTTGTTATGCTTTTATCTAAAGTTGATAAATTAGTGTTTTCTTGTGCGGTAATATTTTGCCTTTTTTGCGCAAGAGATGTACTTAATGCGTCTAACTCATTTTGGTTTTGATTTACAACTTCTTTTAACATAATCTCTTTTGTATCAGCTACAGCTTTTGAAACGTCACCTAAATTAGAAGATAAATTCTCCATCGAAATATTTAATAATTGATCCCGTGTCTGATCAGTCCAAAATCCTTCTCTAGATACACCCATCAAGCTGATTTGAGCATATACAAACGTATAAACTTTTTCTCTTGCTAACTCTTTGAACACTTCCTGAAATGAACCAGATGTTCGACGTGCAATATTAAAAAAATCATTTTCAATAGTACCAACACCTACGTTAGGCAACATATTTTGCATTGCTAAAAGCTGCAAAGTTGGAAGTCCTTTTGCAAGTGATTCTCTTACAGATTTTCCGGATTTTATGTCCGCTATCACGTTGTCGTTTATTTTTTGAATCAATTTTTCTTTTAAGCTTGCAAATTTAAATTCAAAGGTCACTCCAGTAACAGTTCTTGATATATTTTGAACTTCTTGCAAACCTAATCCCTCTATTGCTTTTGCTACGACAATAGCGTCTGCATTCCCTGAATTTAAAAGTTGTCTTATAACCTGGCGCTGATCCGTAGAAGCCAAAATACTTTCAAAATTTGGCGCGTTAGCGGCTGTATTTACAGTAAACTTTATATTTCCAAAAGCCAACGCCTCTTGTCTAGTTAAACCACAATACTTCATAAGAATGTCTTGTGTAAGTTTTACATTTGGATTTAGTACACAAAAAGACTGTATCTTCTGAGCTATTTCTCTACTATCACGACCTAGTAGAGTAGTCAATGCTTCTTCTATATCTGCATACGAATTTGCATTTATTTCTGTTAAAGATTTTGATTTCGCGCTTGTAAACAAACCACTAAAAGCATTAAATAAATCGCCCACAGAAACTAACAATTCTTCCAACCATGGGGTTGAATGAATAAACCCTCCGGACTTCCTAAAATATTCATGTCTTAACTCATGTTTAATAAAAACTTCTAACATTCTTTGATTTGTTATATTTTTGCCGGATGCGTCTAAAAATTTTGCTCTCATAAGAGAATAATTTATTTTTATGCCGCTGTGAAAAGTTTCCATTGCTGCGCCTTCTTCTAACAAATTCAACCGATCTAATCTTTCTTCTAAATCGCTTGCATAGCCATACAGCAAATCATCAACTTCTTCCGAGCTTACTTGCAAAGCTGCAGCTGCAAATTCTTTTGCAAGATCTTTAGGTAAAGATTGAAGTATTTTCTTAAACACGTAAATATTTGTCATATTTTCTTGTACATCACTAGGAGTAATATCTTCTTTTGCCAAAAAAGACGATTGGTAAAGTCCGTAGCCAATAGAAAATATACTTCCTAAAAATACGAGACCAAAAAGTATAAGAGGCGCTAAAAACCATAAAAAGCCTGTTATAATCGCAAGACCTATTGCTACACCTGCTCCAGCTGTAATTGCTGCAGACACAACGCTTACAGCAACAAAACCTTTAATCGCAGACCATATGCTGTTAACTGATTTTTGGTTACCTTGAGTTGTTTGTGTTTCTTCTTGGGTTTGAGTTTGATTGGCAGGTGCAGCTTCAAAACCTGAATTCTTATAGTCGTAAGTGGTTGTTTGCCCATTTCTTGTAACTGTCATTTTTAAAGCATCAACATTGTCTATACTACCTTGCAATTGAGCTGTTTCACCCAGGGCTAAAACTTCTTTTAATGCTTCATTAATTAGACTTATTGGATGCCCTTGCTGTACTAACAGCCCTGCAAACATCACTGGCCTTACATCCTCTGGCATTTGCGATAAATTTAGTGTGGCAAGCGCTTGAAAGAGTATTTTGCTTTGTTCCTTTGCTAAAGCATAGTATGCATCTTCTGCTAACTGCACCCCTCCACTAACATTAGGTGTTATTACTAGATATGATATGCCTTTCTCTTTAAGCAATTCTGTAATGCCCTGTGTATGAAAACCGCCAATTACTACCGTTGATACGTTTTTTGCTTCTTTTAAAGACTGTATAACTTTTTCTACTTCAGGCAGATCTTGACTAAGCTCTTTTGATATTTTGCCAACATCTTTTATAGTATCTATGTTTTCTATAAAATAGTCATTTCTATCTAAATTTATTTTATAGAATGTTTCTGCTCTAACTTCATATTCATTTAAAGTTCTTAATTTTTGATTATCTACATATTTTATCCATAATCTTTTAAATTCTTTTATATTGTTTTCATAATGATTATAATCGTCAGACGTTATTTTACTAGACAGATAGTCATTAAGATATGGCATAAATCCAACCATAAAAGATACTTCTTTTCCTCCAGTGTCGTAGGCAAATGCTATATTTATTTCATCTCTTAATCTTTGCTCCTCTTTTAACATCTCCATTGGATTTATTTTTTCACTTAACTCTATATAACCCAAAAATTTATTAAGCTCCGGGAAATTCACAGAAAGATTTATATTATTTTGTCTAGCTAGTCTTACTAAATATGTGTATAATCTATCAATGTCACTAAAATCTGATGTCGAATCAAGTATCATTTTATACGCACCATAAGGCAACAGCTCTTTTAACTTTAATATCAATAATTGTAATTCTTTTGTAGATCTTTCGTAATTTATTTCTTTACCTAAGCTAAGCAATTTTATATATAAACTTACATTATCGTACTTGCTTAAATCTACACCTAAACTGTCAGCATATTTATTCAACAAAATAAAATATTTCTTAGCATCCAAATCTCCAGATACATATCTTTTCGATAAGTCTTCTATTCTTTTCTGTTTTTTATTGAAGTACAAAGATTTAAGATATCTGATGTTTTCTTCCATACTATTAAAAACTTTTGTAATTTCATTCTGATCGTATAATATGTCTCCAAACCTTTTTAAATTGTCAAGATAAGGTTCTTTATTCTCTATTCCTTTTACCAAGCTAAAGTTTCTAGAAATAGCAGAATAATACTCGGCCCCGGTTAAAGCGCCTGTTGCAAAAATAGAGTTTATTACTTTTTCTTTTTTGTCTTTATCATCTATATTCCCGGCAAGCCAAGACATATCTAGTTGCCCATAAGCACCCTCTAAAAATACGTTCTTTAACCCAAAACTTTTGTCAAAGGTTGATATAATGTTTGCTATATTTTTTTGAGCTTCAGGATGTAAATGCAAGTCTTGTATAGCTATAATCACTGCATCGCTTCCAGCATAATTTGCAGATGTTATTTTCCCATATGAGTAAGGAAGGGTAAAATCAGTAAATATTTGTTTGAATTGTTCTGTAGCTTTTAAATTCTGCGCTACTTGAGCTATACTTTGCCCATAAACAAATGTAAGCAATATACAGTTTATTAATACAATTGAAATTGTTTTTATACTATTTAATTCATAAAACCATTTTTTACAATTTAGAAGAAGGTTTAAGAATTTTTGTTTACATTCAAACAGGTAGTACATAGAAGCCTCCAGCATTATCTATTAATATTTAAATGATTGTAAACATAAAAAAACCAGCTTTATAAAAATAAAGCTGGGTGATGAATATATTTTTGCTTATAATTTTTATAAATATTGGTATACCTCTAGGTAGAAGTGATACAATAGTTAAAAAAAACAGTATAGGTTTAATTATAAATTGACTTTTAAACACTTTAAATAACATTAAATTATTGTAATTATACCTGTGTTTATAGTTTGGGTAATTTTTGAAAATCTTTGATTTAAAACTATTGAGGAAATTTAAAGATATTTCTAGCACTACAATTTTTTGTTGAGTCTTTTCTGTTGTATCTGTTTTGATAATATATTTACCAAATCCACCATTGCATATAATATTTTTTGAGACATCTTCTGTTTCTACAGCATACCTCAATATTTTATTTGCTAATTTAATTGGAACATTTATAGCACTATAAACCCTACATAAGTGACTTTTTAACTGAATTACTTGACTTTTTGTTTGAATAGAATAAGTATTAATATTTGGACAGGGAAAACAAGAAAAAATATTTAAAAATAAAGAAATTGACATAAAAACAGCAATTATATTTTTGTCAGCGATGGTAATCTTAAAAATATTTTCCATTGTTTTAAATTATTCCGCCTTATTTGCAAATCACATCTAAAACAATTAAAAAAACTTAACATTAACAACATTTTACTAACATACAATAGCTTATTTATATCAATTTTATAATAAAAATACAATAAACATAACTTTAATAAATTTAAAGTCTCTAAAACCCCATAAGTGAAGAAAATAGCTATTGCAACATCAGTGTTAGTTTATGTATGAAATTTTTAACTAACATTCCATAACGCTCCCTATATTGGTTTTATATTTTGTATAAAATATAACTTGACCTTTTCATAGCTCAAGTTAGGCTTTATTTTTGCTAAAATTAATAATGTTTTATTAAACCTAAGGGAATTTTAATGTTTTTTTATGCTGACCTACACATACATTCAAAATATTCACGAGCAACCAGTAAAAGTTGTAACTTAGAAGAACTTGCTATCTGGGCTCAAAAGAAAGGGTTGAGCTTAATATCAACAGGTGATTTTACACATCCAGCATGGTTTAAAGAAATAAAAGAAAAACTTGTTCCTGCTGAACATGGTGTTTTTAAATTAAAAGATGACATTGAAAAACAAGTTCTAACAAACAACTATCACTTAAGATTCTTGTTATCAGTTGAAATTTCAACCATATACAAAAAGGGTGAAAGGACAAGAAAAGTCCATCATATTGTATTTGTTCCTGATTTTAAAAGCGCAGAAAACTTAAGACAAAAACTTTCTGCCATCGGGAATATAGTTTCTGATGGCCGTCCTATACTCGGATTAGATTCAAGAGATCTCCTTGAAATAACTTTAGAATCAGGCGAAGGTTCATATATAGTTCCAGCGCATATTTGGACGCCGTGGTTTTCAATATTAGGTTCAAAGTCAGGGTTTGATTCAGTAAAAGATTGCTATAGAGATCTTTCAGACCACATCTTCGCATTAGAAACTGGACTGTCCTCAGATCCAGAAATGAATTGGCGAGTTTCTAGTCTTGATAAATATAGACTAATATCTAATTCTGACGCGCATTCACCTTCTAAACTTGCTCGTGAAGCTACAGTTTTTGATACAACTCCAGACTACTTTGCTATCAGAAAAGCACTCCAAACTGGTGAAGGATATGTTGGCACTGTAGAATTTTTCCCTGAAGAAGGTAAATATCATGAAGATGGTCATAGAAAATGTAATGTTTGTCTAACTCCTGAAGAAACAAAAAAACTTAAAGGAATATGTCCCGAATGCAATAAACCTCTTACAATAGGAGTTATGCATAGAGTTAACGAGTTAGCTGATCGTAAAGATCTCGTAATTCCAAAAACCGCAGGGAAAGTATTTAGCCTTGTCCCTTTGCAAGAAATTCTATCTGAAATTATGCAAGTCGGTGGCTCTAGCAAGTCAGTAAATATTATTTATGAAAAACTAATACAAAAATTGGGATCTGAATTAGATATTTTAGGGAATATCCCTATAGACGAAATATCAAAAAACCATTCTTCTTTACTTGGAGAAGCGATTTCACGATTAAGGAAAGGAAAAGTTATAAAACATGCAGGATTTGACGGCGAGTATGGTGTCATAAAGTTATTTGAACAAAAAGAGCTAGAAAGAAATAATTTTACAAACTTGATGTTTGATATGAAAATACCTGCAAAGCCGTTAAAGAGCGAAAAAAAGCCTGTCAGATTACCTAAAAAAGAACTAGAAATAGCAGAGCAGGAATATCAAAGTTATAACTTTGATATTCCTGCTCTAGAAAACAAAGAAGTATTATCAGGTCTTGACGAATATCAGTTGAGCGCAATAAAAAATGCTAATAAACAAATTTTAATAATCGCAGGGCCTGGATCTGGAAAAACTACAGTATTGACAAAACGTATAGCCTATATGGTCTTAGAAAATAATATTGCCCCTGAAAACTTTCTTGCGATAACATTTACACGTAGAGCAGCTCATGAGATGAATGATAGACTTAATATATTTCTTCCTAAAAACTATAGAAACATTAATATTCATACATTCCATTCTTTATGTTTTTCTATTTTAAAAGAAAATCATGATAAAGCAGGGATAAGTCTTAATTTTAAAGTAGTAAGTAACCACGAAATGAATTTATATAGAGAAGAATCTCTATCAGAAAATATTTTAAGTTTTGACGATTTGATAATCCTTACAATAAAACTTCTTAATGATAACCCCGATATTGCTAAGTCATATAAAAATAGATTTAAATATATTTCAGTTGATGAATATCAAGATATCGACGCTAGACAATATGAGTTAATTAGACTACTAGCTCCTTCCGATGGAAATTTATTCGTAATAGGGGATCCTAACCAAGCAATTTATGGGTTTAGGGGAGGAGATTTGAAATTTTTTGAAAGTTTTTCTAAAGATTACCCTCTCTCTAAAACAATTAGTTTAAGAAATAACTATCGCTCTACTGGAACTATTGTCAATGCCTCAAACCAAATTATTAGCTCATATAATATAACAGCAAAATATGACAAACCTCATGAAAAAATTACTATACATACGGCTCCAACTGAAAAATCAGAAGCAGAATTTGTGGTCAAAAGTATTGAAAATCTAATTGGAGGGCATAGCTTCTTTTCTATTGATACTAACAGAGCTTCTGGCGAGGAAACTAATGTTTCGTTTGCTGACTTTGCTATTTTATACCGTACATCTTCACAGCTGAAACCTATAGTTGAAGCACTTCAAAAATCTGGTATGCCTTTTGTAAAGTTATCTAATGATCTATTATGTGACAAAAAACCAGTCATAAAACTACTAAACAAATTAAAAAATGATGGACCTGTTATATCGCAAATCAATAAGCTTGGCGATGAATTTAAAGAATCAATTGACGATAATATTCTCAAGTACATCATTAAACTGGCACAGACCTATAGAACGAAAAATGAATTTATTCACGAAGTTTCTCTTTTATCTGAAATAGATACTCTTGATCAAAGAGCTGATAGAATTTCGTTATTGACGTTGCATTCTTCAAAGGGACTAGAGTTTAAATGCGTTTTTATAGTTGGAATGGAAAATGGGATTATTCCTTTTTACCGAGCTCAAAAAGCTTGTGAGATTGAAGAAGAAAGACGTTTATTATATGTTGGTATGACAAGAGCGCAGCAAAGATTATTCCTAACTCGCTCTGTAAAAAGAAAATGGCTGGGAACTTATAAAAATTTAAAAATTTCGCCTTTTTTAGAAAAAATTGAAAGCGAATTGTTAAGATTTAGTAACCCTGAAAAGACATTTCAAGCAAAACAAAAATCTTTTCAGCTTGATTTATTTTAAAAGCTCAATTCAGTGAAATAAGTTTACTATTTTTAGTATAGTTTAACAATCAAAATTGCAAGACCGTTAGGGTCAAAGACAAATGCCACTTGTACTGGTTATACAGGCAAACCGCATGAAAGGAAAAGATAGTTAGTAAAAGGTCGGCTTTTTATTCATTTTTTCTGACCTTTTCTTTTATAACCCTAACAATCTTCAATATTACTCAATGACCACTTTCTTATTATATTCATATTTTCTGCATTGATGTCCTGCTCTTAAATTTCAAATACCAAAAATCATCTCATTAAAATAAAAAATTGCAACAGACTAAACATTTTGTTATAATTTTTTTATGACGAAATTCGGTAAAACTATTATTCGCGATGGGGCATATCCAGAAAAACACGAATTAGAAACGGCTTGGTTCGCAAGGATGTTGAGTTTTTGGTTCCTATTTGTTCAAAAGGTATTCATACCGCAGATATTGTTATGGACGGCATTACTTGGGAAATCAAATGTCCTACTGGAAAAGGAAAAAGGACGATAGATAACAATTTTAAAACAGCATCTAAACAATCCGCAAATTTAATTTTTGATTTAAGAAAAATCAGATTGACTGAAAAACAATGTCTGGCTAAACTCAAAATAGAGTTAAAAGCAAGAAACAATATTAAACGATTGCTTGTAGTATCCAAAAACAACATAATACTTTGACATAAAAAAATAATTTTACTATACTTTTAACACAAGGTGGGACGCCACTACCGGATGGTAGAGGCCAGCCCATCTTGCCTTTTTAGGTTTAAAATAAATTTCTACACTTTAGTCACGGAGGGCGCAACTCTTCTGAATTGCTTGGGTTTCGCCTTCTCTATTTGAATGTTTGGTGCTTAGACATAAAAAATACACATCTGGTATGAGTGTGCGTTCAACTGACTTGATCGTTTGGGTTACCCCTTTCCTCTTTTTTTATGAGTGCTTTTTCTTTTTTTTCGTTAAAATGGTCAAGTCAGAAGAGAATATTATTTTACATAATATACATTAATTATGTAAAATAATATTCTAAAAAGATGTTTAGATATAAAGTCAGGTCTTATTGAACTTATAAATACTCAGTGTTAAAATAAGCACCAAATAT